>CAYNDC010000086.1:0-6444 GCA_964396085.1 uncultured Clostridium sp.
GAATGTATCCAGCACCGTCAGCGTCGGAAGCTCTTCCCATTGTACATTTGATCCGAAACAAAGTCCATACTCCGGCACGCGTTCATATCAGCATAACGTCTGCTCCGCTATCCCCAACTTCCGGCATACCTCCGAGACCGGTGCTCCATGTTCCGCTTGCTTGAGCGCAAATGCAATCCGTTCTTCTGTGCACTTGCTCTTCTTCATTTCATCTACCTTTTCCCTTCTTTGCTATTTTATCATTTCTCTCTTTTAGGCGGACTACTTGGGGGGGCAGGTCAGGATTGATGTGCTGTCGGAACTCGTACAGAAGCTGGTAGACGAAAACGCCAGCACCACGCTTGACCAGTCGGAATACTGAAGCCGCTACGACGGGTACATCGACCTCTACGATATAGCAAGAGCGACTGGCGCCATTACAGGAACAGCGTCAGCTTCAGGAACTCAAGGGTGATGTTTTCAACGGTTTTCTCTTTGAACTCGGTGAACTGTATGACCTGCCGATGGTGCTCAAAGAAGAAACATGGAACGCGCTGATAGACCATGTGACTGTCTACGAGGACAGCAAGCTGGTTTTCACCTTTAAGAACGGCACGGAGGTAACGGAACTGCTATGAAAAAACAAAATCATTTTGTTATGAAAGCCCTCTTTTTAATAGAGGGCTTTTCTCTCACCCTCGGTTGAATGGAGGGTTCTCTATGGTATACTAATCAAAAAAACGATAGCTACGTCAAAAAACGAATTACAGCACATGTGGTGGTGGTAATATGGCAATACAAGGTCAGATAAGCTCTATATACTGTGGTGCATAGACCATGGGGGGTGCATGGATTTGATGAAAGCCCCAGTATTACAGCCTTTTTCGGGCAAGGAGAATCGTTAACGGGCAGTCCATCGATGCCTGTCTAAGGCATGATATATTACAACAGAAGAAAGCGTCCAGCATAATTTGAGAGGAAGAAATCGGATGAGCATGACAGCAATGCCTGGAATCCTACTGAAAGAATACCTCGATGAGGGGGATTGCGCCGCAATCCGCGCCCTCGCGGACGAATGCGTCCGCCGTGACGCGCTCGCACTCAAGTTGGAGCTTGACTATAAGATGCAAGTCGCGCACAGCGCCGCAGGGGCGCAGCGCATACAAAGCCTCAACGAGTTTATGTGCTTTTCTGGCGCGAAGCTGATCGGCTATATTGGATGCGGCTTCGGCGGGATGGATAGTGCGCTCGAAATTACGGGCATGGTGCATCCCGATCACCGGCGGCAGGGCGTGTTCTCCCTGCTGTACGGGCTGATCATGGATGAATGCAGGCGAAGAGGGGCGCACGAGGTGCTCGCTTTATGCGACCGGACTTCCGCCTCAGGTCAGGGGTTCCTGCGAAAGATTGGCGCGGAATACAGTTTTTCCGAATACGAAATGCGCCTTGGCGGGGCTTTCCCGGAGATCCGGGAGGAGCGACTAAACGGCGTGACGCTTCGCAGGGCAACCAATGCGGACGCGGGGGAGATCGCAAGGCAGAACGCCCTGTCTTATGATGAAGCTGAGCCGTCCGGCGAATCCGGCGCGGGTGAGGGTGGGGCGGGCGACTTTGCCCTGCTGCCCGAGGATGAGGAAGCGCGCGGCATGACCATCTACCTTGCCGAATTCGGGGAAACGATAATCGGCAAGGTGCACGTTGAAACGAACTCCGACGAGGCCGGGGGCATCTACGGGCTGGTCGTGTTGCCCGAGCACCGTGGGAAGGGATTTGGCCGCGCGCTGCTGCTTGCCGCTATTCAAAAGCTGCGCCAAGCGGGCACACGGGATGCCCTGCTTCAGGTTGAAGCGGGAAACGCGAAGGCGCTGGGGCTGTATCAATCGTGCGGGTTTCAAATAACATCCACTATGGACTATTTCGCGGTTAAGTTGTGATCAGAGCAACTTACTCAGCCTGCAGAACTAAGAGGGTCGGCAGGCTTGGTGGAGTCCCATGCAAACATAGGATAACCATCAGGCGTTGAGCAAACGAGGCATCCTGCTATTGAGCGGTGCAATCGCCCAAACAAAATCAACCCGATCTCCCTTCATTGCCCCGAGCAGGATCACAGCGGCGAACCCCGGCGCCGGAAACCTTCCGGATTCAGCCATTTTGCATGCAATCGCGTCACACACCTTCGCTTTTTATGGGCATATGGGACAGATCTCTGCAAGCGTATCCCCTAGCTAAAGGAGCCACGGTCAGGACCACGGCCCGAGTATGTCCGCGAGCGCCTGCAAGTGCGAATTGTCGGTGATCGCCACGACTTTGTCGTTGGCCAGGAGCACGGTATCGCCGTGCGCAAGCAAAAGCTCCGACCCCCGCAGGATGGCGACGAACACGCATTCCACTGGAAACTTGATTTCGCGCAGCGCTTTCCCCGCGACGGGGGACATCGGGTCCACACGCCGCTCCACGAGCGAGTACTGCCCGTCGTGGAGTTTCAAAAGCGTCATCATATCGCCCATGGTCATTTCTTCGGCCACGAGATGCGCCATGAGGTCGGCCTGATTGACCGCCGCGTCCACGCCCATCGTTGCGTTAAACAGCCAAGCGTTCTTCGGGTTGTTCACGCGGCCAATCACGCGACGCACGCCGTATTCCATGCGGGAAAGCGTCGCGACAACGAGGTTGGTTTCGTCCGCGCCCGTCACCGCGGCCACCGTGTCCGCCTCGTGTATGCCTGCGGCCTCCAGCACCTTGGGGTCCGCGCCGTTCCCGTGGATCACGCATTCCTCGGGCAGGTCGCGCTTCAACACGGGTATCCTCGTATCGCGCTGGTCGATGACCTTTACCTGATGACCGCGCTCGATGAGCATGCCCGCGAGGTACGCGCCAACCTGTCCGCCACCTACGATAATCACCTTCATACTCTTACATCTCCTTTCCGTGGGAAATCCCGAACAGGCCCTTGAGGCGGATGCTCGACGCCACGAGGGCGGCAATATGGAGCATATCGCCCCTCTGCAGCACCATTCCCAAGGTCGCCAGCGACGTCTTGTTCGCGCGCGTGAGCGCGACCACATGAATTTCACCCGGGACCGTCAGCTCACTTACCTTATGGCCGACCATGAGCGGAGGCACCTCGATCTCCACGATGTCCACATCGCCGTTCCCCACGCTGAATACAGTGTTGAGCGGGGAATAGCACAGCAGATCGACCGCCCTCTTGATGCTCCACGTCGTGGAGGAAAGCGTCTGGATGCCGAGGCGCTTGTAGATCTCCGCCTTCTCCCTATCGTAAAGCCTTGCCACCACCTTGGGCACGCGGTAGATTTCCCGCGCGATGCGGGCGATCACCGCGTTGGATTCGTCGCTCGCGGTAAACGCTGCGAGCGCGTCCGCCCGGTCGATGCTCGCCTTGAGCAGCACTTCGCGGTCGAACCCAACCCCTTCCACGGTCTCCCCGCTGAAGCCGGTGCCCAGAGCCTTGAACGCCTCCGGGTTCAAATCGACGACCGTAACCGTATGCCCCATTTTGCTCAGGGCCAGCGCAAGGCCGGAACCGTTGCGCCCGCAGCCGACAATGATCATTCTCATCGATCATGCATCTCCTTTGCTATATTTTTATAAGCGGATGTTCCCGCCCGGCCGCGCATGGCCGCCTTG
This sequence comes from uncultured Clostridium sp., assembly GCA_964396085.1. Taxonomy (GTDB): domain Bacteria; phylum Bacillota; class Clostridia; order Christensenellales; family CAG-138; genus Phil1. The sequence continues at coordinate 3,628 of CAYNDC010000086.1, forward strand.
GGAAGTTCCGTCAGCAGCAATACCACGAAGGGTATCGCCGCCAGAAACGCCCATTCGCGCCATCCAAGCGGAGCCGTATTGAAAAGCCCGTGCAAAAACGGCATGTACATCAGGGCGCACAGCAGCATAAGCTCCACCGCAATGCCGATGAGCACCAGCCTGTTTGTGAATAGGCCGGCCTTGAATACGGAGGTGCGGTCCGTCCGGCAGGCGAACACCATGCCCACCTGGGACATGACGATGGAGGCGAACGTGATGGTCGTCGCCATTTGATAGGCGATGCCGGAAGCGGCGAGCGGCGCACCCGGCCACCCGTGCGTCCAGTTGAAGTAGAAATAGGCGACTGTACAAACCGCAGCCTCTATGAGCCCATACCAGAAGAAGGCGCGTATGAGCAATTGGCGGTTGAGCAGCGGCTCCTTCTGCGAGCGCGGGGGCGCGTCCATGGCGCCCGCCTCCGGCGCTTCTGCGCCGAGGCCTATGGCTGGAAGCATATCCGTGCCGAGGTCTATGGCGAGCACCTGCATGATCGTCAGCGGCAGCGGGATCGCCCCGCGCGAAAACAGGTAGAGGATCATCGGCACGGCCTCGGGCACGTTGCTGTTGAGCACGTACGCCGCGAACTTGCGGATGTTGTTGTAAACCGAACGCCCCTCCTCAACCGCGCCCACGATGGAGGCGAAGTTGTCGTCGGTCAGGATCATATCCGCGGCTTCTTTGGCCACGTCCGTTCCGGACATACCCATCGCCACACCGATGTCCGCCTTCTTGAGCGCGGGCGCGTCGTTGACGCCGTCGCCCGTTACGGCGACGATGTGCTTCATCTCCTGCAAAGCGGCAACTACCTGGAGCTTCTGCTCCGGCGCGACGCGCGCGAAGAGGACTTCCTGCCCGAGCGCGTCCTTAAGCTCTTCGGAAGACATCCCGGCGAGCTCCACGCCCGTGATGACGCGCGGATGCGCACCCCTGACAATCCCTATTCTACGGGCAATGGTTTGCGCGGTCAATCCGTAGTCCCCCGTGATCATAATGATGCGGATGCCCGCACGGTGGCACTTCTCCACGGCGCGCGCAACCTCCGGGCGCGGCGGGTCCACCATGGCGATCAGGCCGAGGAAGACGAGCTCGCGCTCGACTAGTTCTGGCGTATAGCCGCCGAGGTTCTTGGGCAGGCCTGCGCCCGCAGACAGCGTGCGCGCGGCGACCGCCAGCACGCGAAGGCCGTCGCCGGCATACCGGTCGTTCGCCTCCATGACGCGCGCGCGGCTCGATTCGTCGAGCGCCGCTGTTTCGCCGCCCTGCCGGATGTGCGTGCACAGCTCGAGCACCTCTTTAGGCGCGCCTTTCACATAGGCGATGCGCCCGCCCGGAAACTGGTGGATGGTGCTCATGCGCTTGCGCCCCGAATCGAAGGGCAGCTCGCGAAGCCGCGGCATGTCGCGGTTCAAGTCGTCCAAATCCAATCCGCCCTTGCGGGCGAGCACCAGCAGCGCGGCCTCGGTTGGGTCGCCGAGCACCGTATGGCGCGCGGATTCCTCGTTGGGCGGCACCAGGCGCGCGTCGCAGCACAGTGCCGCCGCGCTCAGAAGCTCACGCATTTCCTTATCTGCAAGCACCTTTTTGCCGTTGCGGAGAATGGAGCCTTCCTTCGCGTCGTATCCAACGCCCGTCACGTCGAACTGTGCACCGTTCGTCCAGATGCTGCTCACTGTCATTTCGTTCTGCGTCAGGGTGCCCGTTTTGTCGGTGCAGATCACCGTCGTGCAGCCCAGCGTTTCCACGGCGGAAAGGCGCTTGATCAGCGCGCCGCGCTTTGCCATGCGCTGCACGCCCATAGCGAGCGATAGCGTCACGGTGGGCAGCAGGCCTTCGGGAATGAAGGCGACAATCATGCCCATCGCGAAGATGAACGCAACCGCAAGTTCCGTGCCAACAAGGAACAGCGAAAGCAAAAAGAACACCACACCAACGCTCACCGCGAGTATGGTCACAGTTTTGGTCAGCTTGGCCATTTCCTTCTGCAAGGGGCTAAGCTCCTCTTTAAGCGTTTGCGTAAGGCCGGCGATCTTGCCAAATTCGGTATCCATGCCCGTCGCATATACGACGGCCTTGCCGGTCCCCGCCGCGACCGTGGTGCCCATGAAAACGCGGTTGATCTGCTCCGCGCGGGAAAGGTCGTCGCGCACGACCTCGTCCCTGGCCTTATGCACGGGATGGGATTCGCCCGTCAACGTGGACTGGTTGACGCGCAGGTCGTTGTCGTCGATGAGGCGCGCATCGGCCGATATGCGCTCGCCCTCGGCGAGCAGTATGATGTCGCCGGGCACAAGCTCCGCGGCGAGTATGCGCTGCTCCTCGCCGTCGCGAATTACGCGCGTGTAATCCGGTAGCATCTTCTTGAGCGCTTCAGTGGCCTTTTCCGCGCGGAATTCCTGCCAGAAACTGAAAACGCCGTTGATGACGTTGACCATCCATATATCTAATAAACGGTGCGATGACCAAACTGCAGGACGCAGGTGCGTTCGCAAATACAACTACAACAGAAACGGAGGAGACCTCAGATGGACAAAACAAAACGAAGTCCCGCAAAAGCACGTGAAAAAACGCACTTCTGGAATTGGGACAGTGATGAGGATATGGGCGTCCGCACCCTGTATCTCGACGGCACCATTGCGGACGAAAGCTGGTGGGATGATGAAATCACGCCTCGAATGTTCAAGGACGAGCTGATGTCCGGCGACAGCGATATTGTCGTGTGGATCAATTCACCCGGCGGCGACTGCGTAGCGGCAAGTCAAATCTACGCTATGCTCATGG
>CAYNDC010000087.1:0-6384 GCA_964396085.1 uncultured Clostridium sp.
AGGCTATAAAAGCTGTGTACGTGCAGATGAACGAAATCTTCCATCAATCCTGTCCCTTCCCCATCGCTGCGGGCGCTCCGTGCAGGCGGATATCCTCCGCCGCGGCCGCTATTTTGGCAAAGCGGTGGCTCAGGCCGGATTTGCCGATGTTGAGCTCCTGCGCAAGTTCAGCGAGCGACGCCTCCTCGTTGTTGAGGCGCGCCTCAGCCGTCTCCCGCAGCGGCTGCGGCAAGAAGGCAAGGCCCGAAAACTCCATGATCAGCCGGATGTCCGCGAGTTGCTGCGCGTTAGCCTGCGCGGATTTTTGCATGTTCGCGAATTCAAAGTTCGTGCGGCGGTTGAGATCATTGGCCACATCACGCAAAACGCGTGTATTCTCAAAGGATAGCATGGCATCCACCGCGCCCACCAGGCGTAGAAAATCCGCGATGCTCTCCCCCTCCTTGATGTAAACCACATAGCTTTGCTTGCGCGGACTAATGCGGGCGTTGATTTCAAAATCCGCAAGGAGTTCGCGCAAAATCTCTGCGAACCGCTCGTGGCGGCACACGACCTCGAGATGATAACCCTTTCGCGGGTCGCTGACCGAACCCGCGCCTAGGAACGCGCCGCGCATGAATGCTTTTGCAAGCCTCTCGCCGATGAAGAATCGTTCGGGCGCGGCGCCCGGCACATAATCCTCATCGTCTTCTCGGGGGAGCCAGCCGCAATCAGCAAGAAGTCGTGCGCAGCCCTCGCCCGTAAGGGAAGCGACGTAATTCTCTCGCCCTAACCCTTCCTGAAGGCGGGAAATCAGTGTTGCAGGAAGGCCGTATAGCTCGCCCGCAAGGCGCGCTGCCAGCTCGGCCGTGGCGCTGCTTTCGATGACGAATTCGAGGGAAAGGCCGCCCGCACCGAATATCATATAGCCCGCGGTATGCGTGAGCGCGCACAGCATCGCCGCGCGCTCGTCTACGCCGGAACACTTGACGCGGGTCAGTTCGTCTTTAAGTTCGGATGAAAAGGACAATCCATCACCCTCCCTGCTGCATGTCCGCGTGCTCGCCGATTTCGTGTGCTTCAAGCTGCGCGTCCCTGTGGATCAAACGCATACCGGTTTCGCCTTTCGCTTTGAGGATGCCGTACAGCTCCTCCGCCGCGGCCACAGAGCGGTGCCTTCCGCCCGTGCAACCAAAGGCCACGAGCAACCGGTGCCGCCCCTGCGAGCGAAAATGCGGGATGAGACTTTCGATCATCTGCGCCACAGCCCGGAGAAAACCGTCGAACAGCTCCCCTGCAAGATAGTCGCGCACGGCCTGGTCCTGCCCGGACAGGCAACGAAGCTCCGGTTCATAATAGGGGTTTGGCAAAAAGCGCATATCGAACACGAAATCTGCCTCGAGCGGCACGCCGCGCTTGTAGCCGAAGCTCTCGAGGATCAGGCGGAAATCACCCCCATCGTTGCGCGCAAAGAGGGATTCGATTTTGGCGCTCAGTTCGAGCGGTCGCATATCGCTCGTGTCTAGGATATAGTTCGCGCGATCCCGAAGGAAGCTGAGCATCTCCCTCTCGAGGCGGATGCCCTCGTCAATTTCGGCACACAGCGGATGCCGCCGGCGTGTTTCGTTATAGCGCCGCATGAGCACTTCGTCCCTACATTCGAGATACAGGACCGAAACGCGCACGTCCAACGCGTGAAGCTCGCTGAGCGAACGCTCCATATCCGCCTTGAACACGCTCTCCCTGCTGTCAATCACCACAGCAGCGCGCTTGACTTCAGGCTGCGCGCGCAGACATAGCTGCGCGAAGCCCGAAAGCATCTCCCCGGGCAGATTGTCCACACAAAAATAGCCGATGTCCTCGAGCTTGCGCAGCGCCTGCGATTTGCCCGCGCCGGAGAGCCCCGTAACGATCAACAGCTCCATGGTTCGTTCCCCTCGTCAAAATCGCCCAGCAACATCACCTCGGGCTCGAGGCGCACGCCGCTGTTTTCATAAACGCGCGCCTGCACGAGGCGGATGAGCGCGTATACATCCGCGCTGGTCGCGCCGCCCGTGTTGACGATAAAGCCCGCGTGCTGTTCGCTCACCTGTGCGCCCCCCACGCGCGTGCCTTTGAGGCCCGCCGCTTCGATGAGGCCGCCCGCATAATTGCCCACAGGCCTCTTAAAGGTGCTGCCGGCACTGGCGAATTGCAGTGGTTGCTTCTCCCGCCGCACACGGTTAAACTCCTGCATGCGCGATAATGCGGTCCCATCGTCCGGTATGAGCGAAAAGCGCGCGCTCAGTACAATCCTCTCCGGAGCGCGAAAGCGGCTCTTGCGGTAGCCAAAGTCTTCGCTTTCAACGGTGATGGTTTGAATTTCCCCTTGCGCAAGCGCCGTCACCTCGACGAGCGAACGGGCGATCTCCCCGCCGTACGCGCCCGCGTTCATTGCAACCGCGCCGCCGACGCTTCCCGGAATGCCTGCCGCCCACTCGAGGCCGGAAAAGCCCGCCTCCACGGTTGCCTTTGCGAACGCCGCCAGCGGCGCGCCCGCCTGTGCCAGGAAGGAATCCCCCTCGCGGGCGAAGGCGCTAAGGCCCTGAGCGATTCGGATGACCAGCGCATCCAATCCGCGATCGGACACGAGCATGTTTGTGGCGTTGCCGAAAACGTGATACCGTACGCCGAGTTCCTGAGCTGCGCGCACAGCGTAGAGGACCTCCTCCCCGCTTTGCGCAGAAAGCAGCAGGCCTGCCTGCCCGCCGGTTCGAAACGACGTTATTTGGGAAAGGTCAGCCCCCGCGCGTATGTCCGCGTGCGGAAACGCCTTGAGCAGGCTTTCATGCAATGCACGCATCATGGCCTTTGCCTCCAACATTTTTTCCTAGTATACATTTTACTGCATTTCCCTTCCCATCACAAGACGGGATAAACAAAACCCCGCATTGCTGCGAGGTTTCGTCAGATCGTCCGTCAAGTTTCGACTTTCATGCGGATTGCCCCGATCCGATGAATGCCTGTGTATAGGTTGGAGGAAAACAATAATGAAGATGATAGCGGTTAGCTTCGGACGATCATTTTGGTGTTAACCACTAACTGTATGCTAGCACTAGATCTTGTGTTTTGCAATAGTTATTTCGAGGTTTTTTTATGGATATAGAATTATTTAATATCTCGTTCATAATTTATGCCGCCGTGCCCTGCATCGCGCACAAAAGGGATAGATTCGATGGTGCTGCCGTCGAACTCCGGCGTGTAGGCAAGCGTCGCCGCGCCCGGCCTCTGAATGAGCGTGTTGACGAGTCCCTTTTGCAGCGCATAGTCGATGGCGCGCTCGTACTCGCGGCGCGTAAGCCGTCTGTCGAGCGGCGGGGGGAGCTGCGCGCCGTTTGGCACATATTGCCCCATGAGGGAAAAAGCGATTTCCTTTGGATAGTTCGACGCGATGTGGTCGATCACCCGGCGCGTTTCATCCACAGAACCGGGTAAAACCAGATGGCGAATGATGACGCCGCGCACGGCAAGCCCCGTTTCATCCGTTTCCAAAAGGCCGCACTGCGCATACATTTCGGCGATGGCCGGCGCCGCAAAATCGAAGTAATCCGCCGCCGCGCCGTAGCGCCCGGCGACGAGCGGGCTAACGTATTTGAGATCGGGCAGATAGATATCAATGAGACCCGTGAGCGCACGCAGCGCTTCGACCCTTTCGTAGGCATTGGTGTTGTAAACAATCGGGATGCTCAGTCCCCTCTCCCGCGCGAGAGGGATCGTCTCAAGAAGCACCTCGACAAACGGCGCGGGGGAAACGAGGTTCACGTTGTGTGCGCCGCGGCTCTCAAGCGCCAGCATGATTGATGCAAGGCCGCTCGCATCCATCTCCGGCCCGATTGCCGTGTGGTTGATAGCATTGTTCTGGCAAAAGAGGCAATCCATATTGCAGCCGCAAAAGAAGATCGTGCCCGAGCCGCGCGTGCCGCTTAGTGCGGGCTCCTCCCAAAGGTGCAGTGCCGCGCGCGCGATGTTCGGCCTCTTCCCTGCCCCGCAAAAACCGCGTTCCTTTTCCCTGTCCACCCCGCAGGCGCGCGGACACAGCACGCAGCCGTTCACGACTTTTTCACGGGCAGAATGACCTCATACTGCGCGTCGAGCACACCCTTGTTCTCTGCCTCCGGCTCGTTTTCCCCGGGCGCTTCGTGGGGAGTTACCTCATCCCCATAGCGGCTGCTCCGCTCCCCTGCCGGTCCCAGCGCGATCGCATTTTTCACATAGTGCCTGACGGTAAGCGTGAAGCTCGTTCCGCGGCCAAGCTCGCTTTGAACCGTAAGTCGTTCGCCAAGCTTATCCATAATAAACTGCGCGATGGACAGGCCAAGCCCCGTCCCTCCCTCGCCGCGGGACTTATCGACCTTGTAAAACCGCTCGAAGATATGCGGCAGGTCCTTCTCCGGAATGCCGCAGCCCGTATCCTCCACGGTAAGCTCCACATGCTTTTGCCGGTTGCGCAGGCGCAGCGTGATTGTCCCTCCCGCTGGCGTGTAGCGTACAGCATTGTCGAGCAGGATCACGATCACCTGCTCAATCCGGTCGGGATCGGTCAGGCAGTCCGGCACGGGGCGCGGGCAGTCGACCACGAGTTGCGCGCCTTTCACTGCGACTGCCGCGGAGTAGCCGCCCGCGATCTCGTTGACGAGGTCATACAGATCAACCTTGGTCAGCTCCATATATTCCGTGCCCGATTGCAGGCGGCTGAGCGTCATCATATCCGTAATCAGCCGCGAAAGGCGCATGACCTCGTGCAGCATGATCTTATAGTAGCGCTGCTGATCCTCCTTCTTGCGCACCATCCCGTCCGCAAGCGGCTCAAGCAGACCGCGCAGCGCCGTAAGCGGGGTACGAAGCTCATGCGACACGTTGGCCACATATTCGCGGCGCATGTTTTCCACCCGCTCCATTTCGGTCATATCCTTAAAGAGGGCTACGACGCCCGCTTTCTCAAGGTTTTGTGTCGTCACCGGGGAAATGGTGATCCACAACACCCTCTCGCCCGGCATGGGATATGTGATGGTGCGCGCTTCGCCCGATTCATACACAGCATCAAACTCGCGCCAAATCTTTTCATCGGCAATGAGATCCTCGCACTTGGCGACGCTGACCGCGCCAAACAGGCGCATCAGTGCCGGGTTGTAGTGCGTGAGATTGCCCTCGCCGTCCATAGCCACCACGCCGTCCGTCAGGCTTTGCAGGATCTGGTCGAGCTGGCCCTTCTCGGCGCTCAGCTCGCGGATCGTTTTTGACAGTTCAGCGCACAGGTTGTTGAGCGCGCGCGCAAGCTCGCCGATCTCGCCCGCCTCATCTTCATCCACGCGGATGTTAAAGTTGCCCTTACTCATCTCGATAGCCGCCGCCGACATGCTCTCGATGGGCTCCGTCACGGTTTTGATGCGCCAAGCCGTACCGATCATGCCCACCGGGATTGCGAGCGCCGCCATCCATAAAAAGATGACGGACATGCGCGTCATAGTCCCCGTGATGACCTTGAGGGAGCGAAAGAGCATCACCGCGCCGAGTACCTCGCCCCCCTCGCCAAGCACGGGTGCGCCCACGGCGAGCATGGCGCTCCCGTCCGGCGCGTTGAGTCGGTCGAGCCGGATGGTTTCCCCCGCGAGCAGTTGGCCGATGGGGCCGCTAAAATATGTTTCCGCAAGCCGTTCATCCATGGCTAAAAGGCCGTCGGCATAAAAGAGGACGCGCCCGCTACCGTCGACAACGAGCGCCGCGCCACCCTCAAGAGACATGGTTTTTTGAGCCAAACGGTCGAATGTTGCCCGGTCGATGTTGTTGGCGATCAATTCATAGGCAAGCTGGCCGGCCGCGTCCACGGAGGGCTGCAGCTCGTCCAGCTTAATTTGTGTATAAACATCGCGGCTCAGGAACACATAGCCGCCAAACATGACGATCGCTGCGATGAGCATCGCCACGGCTAAAGTGAACACGAGCCGCCGAAAAAACACGCTGTGCATGGAGGTCATTCCACCTCGAATTTATAGCCGACCCCGTAGATGGTTTTGATGGACCAGTCAAGGCCCGTATTATCGAGCTTGGCGCGGATGCGCTTGATGTGCGTATCCACCGTGCGCGTCTCCCCCGCAAAGTCGTACCCCCAAACCTTGTTGAGGAGCTGCTCACGCGTGAACACCTGCCCGGGGTTGGAGGCCAGCATGTAGAGGATTTCAATCTCCTTGGGCGTGCATACGATGGACTGCCCGTGGAGGGTGACGGTGTAGCTCTTAATATCGATCACAAGGCCATCATATGCGACGCAACCGTCCTCATTTTGTTGGGGTTGATCGTTGGTCCTGCGGAGCACAGCCTTGATGCGGGTGACGACCTCGCGGGGGCTAAAGGGTTTGACGATATAAT
>CAYNDC010000088.1:0-6358 GCA_964396085.1 uncultured Clostridium sp.
CGGAGGCGAGAAGGTCGACGATGTTTTGATAGAGGGCGTCCTCGTTGAGCACATAGCCGTCCACACCCTCATAATATTCAAAGTTGGGCGTGTTGCTCGTGGTGAGCAGGGCCGCGCTTGGCTCCGCGGGGGCGAGGTTGAGCACCCCGGCGATGGTGGCGATCTTTTGGCGAAGAGCAGTTTCGTCGGGAACGAATGTCACCTGAAAGCCCCTGCCGTTGTCGCGCACATCGTCCTTTTCGGCACTGTTCTCCAAAAGCGTCCCGCTGCGCCCAAGGGCAATCGCCTCGGTGAGCGTCGCGTCGAGCGTGGAGGTCGTTTTCATATCGGCTGCGGTTAAAAGCCACAGCGTGGTGTCGTGGGAAACGGTGATGTTAATGTCGTTCATATTCTCGCGCACCGAAGGCAGCAGCGCCGTGCGCGCGGCATAATAGGTCATGCCGGAAATATCCATGCCGTTGACGGAAACGCCCTCGATGAAGGCGCCGTTGTCCTTCATGGCCTCAAGCTCGCCCTGGGTGGGTTTATCCATGAAAAAATATACGATCAGCACCACGGCGAGTGCGGCCGCAAACGCTAGGAAGGCGAGCCTTGCGATGGAGAGCGGCCGGCTCAGTTTCGTGCGCCGTTTGACGCGTTTGGTGGCGGAGTGTTGTCTTGCGACGGAATTCGCTGCGGCGCGGGGGTTGTTGTGTTCCATTTGTCACCTCTCAATGAGCTATTATACAGCAAATAGGGGGATGTCTTCAACCTCGGCTGGGCAATATATTCCCCGGCGACATTTGTTTACATTTGCGCGCTCTTGCCTGGCTCGAGTGAAAATAGTATAATATTGACATTGTGGGGAGGTAGGCTTCCCGCATGAGAAAGAGAGGATTCAACTTGGCAAGCAAAGCAAAAGGAAACAAGCTTAAAATCATTCCGCTGGGCGGCGTGGGCGAGGTCGGCAAGAACATGACCGTGCTCGAATACGGAAAGGATATGATCATCATCGACTGTGGGCTGATCTTCCCGGACGACGATCTGCCCGGCATCGATTTGGTAATACCGGATATGGCCTATATCGAAAAGAATGCGGAGAAACTCAAGGGCATTCTCATCACACACGGCCACGAGGACCACATCGGCGCGCTCCCTTACGCGCTCAAACGCTTCAAAGCGCCCGTTTACGCGACCAACCTCACTTGCGCGCTCATCGAGCACAAGCTCGAGGAGGCGCAGGTAACCGACGCGCAGCTCGTAACCGTCAAAGCGGGAGACCGGGTCCACCTCGGCTGCTTTAACGTGGAGTTCATCAAAACCAGCCACTCCATCGCGGGCGCGGTGGCGCTGGCGATCATCACGCCTGTGGGCACGCTCATCCATACGGGCGATTTTAAGGTGGATTATACGCCGCTGGATAACGAGCCCATCGACATCGCGCGCTTCGCTTATTACGGCTCGCGCGGTGTGCTTGCGCTCATGTCGGACAGCACCAACGCGGAGCTTGCCGGCCACACGCTCTCCGAGCGCGAAATCGGCAGGACCTTCGAGCATTACTTCGACATTGCCGACGGTCGCGTGATCGTGGCCACGTTCGCCTCGAACATCTACCGCATCCAGCAGATTGCGGATGTCGCAATCTCCTTTGGCCGCGTCATCTGCTTCCAGGGGCGCAGCATGGTCAACATCGCCAAGGTCGCCACCGATCTTGGCTACCTGAGCATCCCCGAGGACAAGATCGTCGATGTCGACAAGCTCAACCGCATCGAGGATTCCAAGGTCTGCGTCATCACCACCGGCAGCCAGGGCGAGCCCATGAGCGGGCTCTTCCGCATGGCCAACTCCTCCCACCGGCTCAACATCGGCAAGGGGGATACGGTCATCATCTCCGCCTCCGCCATCCCCGGCAACGAGATCGGCGTGAGCCGCGTAATCAACCAGCTCTACCTCAAGGGCGCGAAGGTCGTATACGACCGCATGGCGGACGTTCACGTTTCCGGCCACGCGCGCAGGGAGGAGCTTAGGCTCATGTTCACGCTCACAAAGCCCAAGTTCTTCATCCCCGTGCACGGTGAGGCGCGCCAGCTTTATATGCACGCCGAACTTGCCCAGGAGATGGGCGTTCCGGAGCGCAACATCGTCGTGCCCGGAATCGGCGACGTGATCGAGCTTTCCCGCGGCGGCATCAAGAAGGCGACAAGCGTGCAGGCGGGCAGCATCATGGTCGATGGCGGCAGCGTGGGCGAGATTGGCGATGCCGTCTTGAAGGATCGCCGCCAACTCGCGGAGGATGGCTTGTTTACGGCCGTCATCCCGCTCAAGAAAAAGACGGGCGAGTTGCTTGGCACGCCAGAAATCATCACGCGCGGCTTCGTTTATGTGAAGGATTCCGAGGAGCTCATCGCCAGCACGCGGGCGCTTGTGAGTGAGCTTGCGGCGAAGTTCGCCAACACGCACCGCTCGGAATGGAGCGGCATTAAGAACGGCATCCGCACGGCCATCAAAAACGAGCTTTATAACAAAACCAAGCGCACGCCGATCGTTTTGCCGATCATCATCGAACTCGATATTTAAGGAGGGGATCACATGGTTTACGACAAGGCCCGGGAGCTAGCCAAGCTCCTCGCTACGAGCGACGAGTACTCATCCTACAAAAACGCCAAGGAGCACGCGTTTGCGAACGAAACCACAAAGGCTCTCCTCAACGAATACCATACGCTGCGCATCCAGGCGCAAGGCGCGATCGTGTCGGGCAAAAAGGATGAAGAAACTCTCGAACGCCTGCAAAAGATCGGGGAGGTGCTCCAGCTCAACCGCGATGCATCGGACTATCTCATCGCTGAATACAGGCTCAACACCATGTTGGGCGACGTCTATAAGATCCTGGCCGATGCGCTGGATGTCAGCTTCGGCTTGGGCGAGGAGTAGCGTTCGCCATGGAGGAGAACGGCAGGAGCAGCGAGCACGAACAAAGCGTCTATCGGCGCAGCGCCAAGAAGAAGGCCGGGAAGGCCTGGCTCAGGCTGCGGCCGGTCGCGGTATTTTTTCTTGCGCTCGGCCTGTGCGCCGCATTTCTCGCGGGGGGCTATCACTTCGTTGTCACGCGCTTTTTTTCGCCGGTGGACAGCAACGACGCGCGGCCGCTGAGCGTCACCATCAAATCCGGCGCGGGCGCATCCTCCATCGCGCGCACGCTCTATGAGGCGGGCGGAACGGATGAGGATGGCAACCGCCTGCCGGGGCTGATCACAAGCAAGACCGTGTTTAAGATCTACGTCGACTTCACAGGCAAGTCCAGCAAGCTCAAGGCCGGCACCTACATCCTCTCGCGCAACATGGATGTAAGCCAAATCGTCGATGTCATTTGTGCGGGCAAAGCGCCGCGCGCGACGCTCAAGCTCGTCGTCACCGAGGGCATGGCCGTCGAGCAGATCGCCGGCAAGCTCGTGCTGCTGGGCGTGCTTTCGGATACGGACGAGTTCCTCGCGCTGTGCAAAACAGCCGACGCGTTCGCGGATTATGCGTTCCTCGACGCGCTGGAGGATACGGGGGGTGCCGACGGCGCACGCATCTATGCGCTGGAGGGCTATCTCTTCCCGGATACGTATGAGATCTATTCCGACGAGTCCGCGAAATCCATCATCAACCGCATGCTCTACCGTTTCAGCGAAGTCGTGACGGACGAGCTTGTCGCGCGCGCCAAGCAAATGGACATGAGCCTGGATGAGATGATCACCCTCGCCTCCATTATCGAGCGGGAAGCCCGGGTCGAGAACGATTTTACGAAGGTTTCGGCGGTGTTCCACCAAAGGCTTGCGCTGGACATGCGCCTGCAAAGCGACGCAACGCTCAAATACATTTTCAGGGATTGGGAGAAGATTACCTTCACCGAGGAGCAGAGGCGCGATCCCTCGCCGTACAACTCCTATGCTCAGTACGGGCTGCCGCCGGGGCCCATCTGCAACCCGGGGTTGCGCGCCATCCGGGCCGTGCTCGAGCCGGATGAGGAAACCGTGGAGGGCGGCTACCTCTACTTCTGCCTTACGGATGACGAGGAGGGCTCGCTGGTTTTCGCTAAAACGCTTGAGGAGCACCAGGCCAACGTGGAAAAGTACAGGCCGTTCTGGTAAGGCAAAGCAACATTTGTAGTTTTCGGGCATATTCTGTTACACCTTGGTGTTCGGGAGGCAGAATATGCTCGATCTTTTTTTGGCGCTTCTGGGGAAGCTCTTCCTCTTCACGGGTTATGTTTCGCAGGGAAACTCCTTTCCGGAACCCCTGTGCGCCGCCGACGAGGCGGCCTGCCTTGAGCGCATGGCGCGGGGGGACCCCGCAGCGCGCTGCCAACTGATCGAACACAACCTAAGGCTCGTCGCGCACATCGCTAAAAAATACGCCTCCCCCCGTCGGGATAACGACGACCTCATCTCCATTGGCACGATCGGGCTCATCAAGGCCGTGTCCACCTTTGACAAGCATAAGAGCTCCACCCTTGCCACCTACGCCTCGCGCTGCATCGAAAACGAAATTTTGATGTCCCTGCGCGCGGAAAAGAAGCGCGGCTGCGAAATTTCGCTTTCCGAGCCTATCGGCTCCGACGGGGATGGCAACGACATCTCCCTCTCCGAGGTTTTGGGCAGCGATCCGGAGCTGGTGCTGCTTGAGGCGGAAAAGTCCATCATCGCCATGCAGCTCGCGCAGGCGATCGCGTGCGCGCTCACGCCGCGCGAACAAACGGTCATCCGCTGCCGCTACGGCCTGGCGGGGGATAAGTGCCTGGCGCAGCGGGAGGTGGCGCAGTTGCTTGGCATTTCGCGCAGCTATGTTTCCCGCCTGGAGAAAAAAGCGCTGCAAAAGCTCAACCTCCACCTGGAGCGCACGCATCAAAAATAAGCCGCTTAACAACATGAAAAGGATTCACCGCCAACGGGCCGTGGGGAGCGCATAAAAGGCTTGTTTTGCGCCCTTTGGCTGTGTTATGATATGCAATAGTATTCGATAGCTCGGCTGGCCAAGTCCGGCTAAACGCATACACACTCACATGGGAGGTAATTTTTTATGTTGATGGCCGGTGATTTCAGGAAAGGCGTGACCGTGGAGATCGACGGGCAGGTTTGGACCATCGCCGATTTCCAGCACGTCAAACCCGGAAAGGGCGCGGCTTTCGTTCGCACAAGGCTTAAAAACGTCATGACGGGCGCGGTGCTCGAGCGCACATTCAACCCGACGGACAAGTATCCCCGGGCGCATATCGAAACCAAACAGATGCAATACCTCTATAACGACGGCGAACTCTACCACTTCATGGATACGGAAACCTTCGAACAACTGCCCCTCAACCACGAGCAGGTGGAGGACGCGATCGATTTCATCGTTGAAAATCAGACCGTGAGCATCCGCTTCTTCAAGGGCAACGCGTTCTCGGTAGAAGCGCCCAACTTCGTAGAGCTTACCGTCACCGAAACCGAGCCTGGCTTCCGCGGGGATACCGCAACGGGCACCACCAAGCCCGCCACGCTCGAAACCGGCTACAAAATCAACGTGCCGCTCTTCGTCAACCAGGGGGATCGCATCCGCGTGGATACCCGTACCGGCGATTATATGGAGCGCGTGTAAGCGCACAACTTCTCAACCAATCTGACTATTTGGAGGTTTATATGGGTTACGCAAAGGAAAAAGTCGCATATCTGCGCGGCGTTGCGGACGGCATGGAACTGGGTGACGACAAGCATGCTAAGCTCCTGCGCCTGATCATCGAAACCCTGGACGAAATGGCCGAGACCGTGGATGAAACGCAGGAAGCCATCATCGATATGGACGAGTGCATCGACGACATATGCGACGAGCTATCCGACATCGACGAGTGCCTTGACGCGCTGCTCGAGGACGACGATTTTGACGAGGACGACGATTTTATCGAGCTTGAGTGCCCGCATTGCGGCGAGACCGTCTATTTCGATCAGTCTATGCTCGAAGGGGACGAGCCCCTCATCTGCCCGAGCTGCAACCAGTCCATCGTCCCCGCGTTTGAGGATGAAGAATAATCGGCAATAGACCAGTTACCGTAAAGAACGCTTCAACAAGCAACGGCCTCCGTTTTCGGAGGCCGTGTTCTTTCTCGCTGATGGGGCAAACGCGTTACATTTCCATGCTGCCGGTGGTGCGAGGGAAGGGGAGAACATCGCGGATGTTGGCCATGCCCGTGAGATACATGATGATTCGCTCGAAACCCAGGCCGAAGCCCGCGTGCTTCACGCCGCCGTAGCGGCGCAGGTCCAAATACCAGCCGTATTGCGAAACGTCCATGCCCATCTCCCCGATGCGGCGCATGAGCACATCCAGGCGCTCCTCGCGCTGGCTGCCGCCGATGATCTCG
>CAYNDC010000089.1:0-6356 GCA_964396085.1 uncultured Clostridium sp.
CTTCGAGAGCAGTGCGAGGGATGCCGCCATGTTTTCGTTTTGGATCAGGATATTGTCCGGCGCGCTCAAATGGACGGGCGCGAAGTTCCAAATGGCGAGGATGCCGCCTGCTACCAAGCTGTCGCAGGCTGCCTGCGCGGCAGCTTGGGGCACGGTGATGATGCCGATGCGGATCTTCATGCGCCGGCACAAGTCGGAAATCATCGCGGCGGGCAACACCTGTTTGCCGAACAATTCTCGCCCCACGATGCGCTCGTCCACATCGAAGGCGAGTGCGATCTTCATACCGTAATCGTCAAACCCGCGGTAGGAAAGCAACGCCCGCCCTAAAGACCCCGCGCCCACGAGCACCGCCTCGTTGATGTTGCGGTAGCCAAGGAACGCTTCCATGTCGGCGATGAGCTCCGGCACCGCGAAGCCCGTTTTGGGCTTTCCTCCGGTGGAGCTGACGGCAGCGAAATCCTTTCGCACCTGCACCTCGTTGAGGCCCATCGCCTCGGCGATGGCGGGCGCGCTCACGAAGCCCGTCCCTTCGCTGATGAGCTTTTTGAGGTATTGCAGATAAAACGGCATGCGTTGCAGCGCCTGCTTGGAAAGCACGACCGGTCCGCCCTTTGGCACATTCATGGGCTGCCTCCGATGTTTCATTGTCTCGTGATTGCGGGGTTGTCGCTTATATCGATAGTATAATACTGAGAACATAGCCTGTCAAACCGCCTGTGGCTGTGGTAAGATGAATCCATGCAACAGCGCAATAACATATCTGAAACACACGCCGCAGGCGGAGGGTTAGAAGGAGATTTCCCATGGACCAAGCGAGGTTGAACGCCATCATTGAACAAATGACGCTGGAGGAAAAGGCATCCCTGTGCTCAGGCTCGACCGCTTGGCTGACCGAGCCGGTGGAGCGTTTGGGCGTGCCCGCGGTATGGATGAGCGACGGGCCGCATGGCCTGAGAAAAGAAAAGGAGCGCGGCGGCACGAACATCATGCGCCCGGCGGAGCCGGCCACGTGCTTCCCGTGTGCATCCGCCACGGCGTGCAGCTGGGATGAGGCGCTCATCGGGGAAATCGGCGGAGCCCTTGCGCAGGAGGCCAGAGCGCTCAAGGTGACCACGCTGCTCGGGCCGGGGGTCAACATCAAGCGCAGCCCGCTGTGCGGGAGGAACTTCGAGTATCTTTCGGAGGATCCGTTCCTCGCGGGGCGCATGGCAGCCGCCTATGTCCGCGGCGTGGAAAACGGCGGGGTCGGCACGAGCCTCAAGCACTTTTGCGCCAATAATCAGGAAACCCTTCGCATGAGCATCGATGCGCGCGTGGACGAGCGCGCGCTGCGCGAAATCTACCTTGCGCCCTTCGAGCACGTGGTCAAACACGCACATCCCAAAACGGTGATGACCAGCTACAACCGCCTCAACGGCACCTACCTTTCGGACAACCGGCGCATGATCGCCGATATCCTGCGCGGCGAGTGGGGGTTTGATGGGCTTGTGATGAGCGATTGGGGCGGCACGAACGACCGCGTCGAGGGCATCCGCGCAGGACTCGATCTCGAGATGCCGGCCAACGGCGGCATCAACGACCGCGCGATCGTGCGGGTCATCCAGAACGGCCTGCTTACCATGGAAGAACTTGACCGCGTCGTGATGAACGTATTGTGCTTTGCCTTCGAGGCGAAGGAGAAGGAAGGGCCGGGCGGCACGATTGATTTTGCCGGGCACCACGCGCTCGCGAGAAGGGCGGCGTCCTCCGGCGCGGTTCTTTTGAAAAACGAAGGCGTGCTGCCGCTCACGGGTGGGGAGAGCATCGCCGTCGTCGGCGCGCTCGCCCAAACGCTGCGCTATCAGGGCGGCGGCTCCAGCCATATCAACCCGCCCAAAACCGTCTCCTTTCTCGAGGCGATGAAGGGGCAAAAGAAACCCTTTGCCTACGCGCCCGGCTACGAGCTTTGCGGCGAAGGCCGCCGGGAGGGCCTCATCGGGGAGGCCTGCCGCCTTGCCGAAGGGAAGGACGTCGTGCTCGCCTTCATCGGCCTGACGGACGAATACGAGAGCGAGGGCTTCGACCGCGCGCATATGCGCCTGCCGCGCGCGCACGACGAGCTGATGACGGCTCTGTGCCGGGTCAACCGGAATGTCGTGGCGGTGATTGCCAGCGGCGCGCCGGTGGAGCTTGGCGCGTGGGAGAAGGACGCCCGCGCTGTGCTCAGCCTGGGTCTTGGCGGTCAGGCCGGCGGGGAGGCTGCGCTCGATGTGCTCTATGGCGCGGTCAACCCATCGGGCAAGCTGGCGGAAACATGGCCTCTACAGGAAACGGACAACATCGTTTCGGGCTATTTCCCCATGGGGCCGCGCACGGTCGAGTACCGCGAGAGCATCTACGTCGGCTACCGCTACTTCGACGCGGCAAAGAAACCCGTTCGCTATCCCTTCGGCTACGGGCTCTCCTACACGCGCTTCGAGTATAGCGATCTGCAGCTTTCCGCGCATGAGACGGGCGCGCAGCAGGGGCTTACCCTCTCCTTCACGCTCAAAAACTGCGGGACGCGCGCGGGCGCGGAGGTCGTCCAGCTCTATGTCGCCCCGCCTGAGGGGCCGGCATTCAGGCCGCAGCAGGAGCTCAAGGGCTTCCGAAAGGTCTTTTTGGAGCCGGGCGAGCAGGTGCGCGTCGATATGACGCTCGATGCACGCGCGTTTTCTTATTTCAACACCGAAATCAAGAGTTGGCATGCGCCCGGCGGCGCGTACGAAATCCGCATCGGCGCATCCTCGCGGGATATCCGTCTGGCGGATACCGTTCGGGTCGAAAGCGACGCACCGGATGCGCCCATGCCGGATCTTCGCGCCGTTGCGCCTTGGTATTATGACCCCGCGGGCGGGGATCAGATCCCCGCGGCGCAGTTCGCCGCGCTGTACGGCGAGCAGCTTCCCTCAAACGCGCCCGTTTTGAAAGGGGAGTTCGATCACAACAGCACCGTCGATCAAATCGCCGTAACGGGCGTGGGCCGCGCGGTGCGGCGGCTGATTCTCATCGCCGCCTCCTTGATGGCGCGCGGCACGGAAAACCCGCAGATGATTGTGCGCGCTGTGCGCGAGATGCCGCTTCGCGCCCTTTCAAGCTACACGGGAGGCGCCATCTCCCCCATGGCAGTCGACGGCCTCGCACAGTGGTGCAACGGACAGCCGGGCGGCGTGCGCCGCTTCTTCGCGGGCTTTCGTAAAAAGAACCGCTAAGGCTGCGCCCATGCGTGCGGCTCACAAGCCCCACGATCTTCCCGCATGAAAAAACGGTCTGCTCCTTGGCGAGCAGACCGTTTCTCTTTGCAAAATTATCAAACCACAATTCGCGCTTGCCTTAGTTCCTTCTGGGCACGATGCGGGTCCAGCCATACGTGTCGGGCAGGCGGCCGGTCTGAATGCCGGTGAGGGTTTCATATATGCGGCCGGCGACGGGTCCGATCTCGTCCCCTAGGCGGATGGTTTTCTCTTGGTAAGTGAGCTCGCCGATGGGGGAAATGATCGCCGCCGTCCCGGTGCCAAAGGCTTCGGTAAGCGCGCCCGCCGCATAGGCCTCGAAAAGCTCATCCACCGAAAGCAGGCGCTCCTGGGTTTTCAAACCCATGTCGCTGGCCAGCCTGAGCACGCTCTTGCGCGTAATGCCATCGAGAATGCTGCCGGTAAGCTTTGGCGTCACCAGCACGCCGTCGATCACGAACATGGTGTTCATGGCGCCTACTTCCTCAACGTAGCGGTTCTCGCGTCCGTCGAGCCAGAGCACCTGATCGTACCCGCGTTTGCCGGCGATGGAGGAGGCAAGCAGGCTTGCCGCGTAGTTGCCGCCTGTTTTCGCGTTGCCGGTGCCGCCCTGCACGGTGCGCACATAGGTGCTTTCGATGTAAATGCGCACAGGCTTGATGCCGTTTGGATAATACAGGCCGGAAGGGGAGCAGATGATGAAATAAACGTGTTTGGATGCTTCGCGCACGCCCAGGCGGCATCCGTCGCCGATGAGCGTGGGGCGAAGGTAGAGCGAGGTGCCGTTCGTGCGAGGCACCCATTCCCGCTCGAGGTCCACGAGCGCTTCATACGCCGCAAGCTGGAGCGCCTCGTCGATTTCGGGCAGGCACATGCGCTTGGCGCTGCGGTTCATGCGCGCAGCGTTTTCTTCGGGGCGGAAAAGGCCGATTTCATCGTTTGCGTAGCGGTATGCCTTAAGCCCCTCAAAAACCTCGGTGGAGTAGTGCAGCACGGGCGAGGCCGGGTCGATGGGCAGAGGCCCATAGGGCACGATGCGCGCATCATGCCAGCCGCGCTGTTCGTCGTGGTTGGCGATGAACATATGATCCGTAAAAACGGAGCCGAAGCCGAGCGAGCGCTCGTCGGTGAACTTAGGCTTGGGGGAATCGGTTCTGGTAATGGGAATGTCGATTGCCACAGCTATGCCTCCTTACTTAATGCACGCCGCGCCCCTGCGCAGCGCTTCGATGTTAAGCTCCACAAGCTTCGCCTTGGGGCCTGTGAACATGTGGACGAGCATCTCGCGGATGGTATCGGTTTTGAGGAACTTCGTCGCCTCGATATAGGCCCCGAGCATCACCATGTTGGCGACCTTCATGTTGCCAAGCTCCTGGGCAATCTCGAGACAGGGCACATAGTGCGCCACAACGTCCGCGCGGGTGGCTTTGATCTCGATGATACTGCTGTTGACGAGCACCGTGCCGCCGGGGACGAGCTGCGGCTCGAACTTGACCAGCGAGGGCTTGTTCATGGCGATCAGCTCCGTGGGGGCCTGCACCATGGGGGAGATGATTTCCTCGGGGCTGAGCACCACTGAGCAGTTGGCCGTGCCGCCGCGCATCTCAGGGCCGTAGCTGGGCAGCCAGCTCACCGAAAGCCCTTCCTTCATGCCGGCCTCGGCAAGCGTTTTGCCGATGGCCATTACGCCCTGTCCGCCAAAGCCGGAGATGATGATCTCATGCGTCATGTCATTTCACCTCCGCCCGATTCGCGTATACGCCAAGCGGGAAGTAGGGGATCATGTTCTCGCGCAGCCAGTCCATCGATTCGAGCGGCGTCAACCCCCAGTTGGTCGGGCAGGTCGAGAGCACCTCGACAAACGTGAAGCCCGCGCCCGCGCGCTGCAGCTCGAACGCCTTTTTGATCGCCTTCTTAGCCTTGAGGATGTTGGGCACGTCCACGGCTGCCACGCGCTCTGCATAGACGCAGCCGTCGATGGTTGCGAGCAGCTCCGCCATGCGGATGGGCGAACCGTAGTTTTCCTTCTGCCGCCCGTAAGGGGCGGTCGTGGCCTTTTGGCCCACGAGGGTGGTCGGGGCCATCTGCCCGCCGGTCATGCCGTAAATGGCGTTGTTGACGAAAATGGTCGTAATTTTCTCGCCGCGCATCGCCGCATGCACGATCTCCGCCGTGCCGATGGCAGCGAGGTCGCCGTCACCCTGGTAGGTGAACACCGTAAGCTCGGGACGCGAGCGCTTGATTCCCGTCGCCACGGCGGGGGCGCGCCCGTGGGCAGCCTCCTGCATATCGCAGGCAAAATAGTTGTACGCGAACACCGAGCAGCCAACCGGGGCGATGCCCACCGTGGTGCCGATGAGGTTCAGCTCCTCGAGCGTTTCCGCCACGAGTTTGTGCACCACGCCGTGGGTGCAGCCCGGGCAGTAATGCATCTTCGCATCGGTCAGCCCTTTCGAGCGCTCATACACGGTTTTCATTCGTTTTCCCTCCCCAAAGCCTTTTTCGCCGCCGCAATGAGATCGTTCGGCACGGGGATTGTGCCACCGCCCGTACCCACGAAGGAAACGGGCTTGATGCCGTTGAGGGCGATCTTCACATCGTCGATCATCTGGCCCATGCTCATCTCCACCGTGACGACGGCCTTGAGAGCCTGCGTCGCCGCGCGCGCATGGAGCGCCTCCTCCGGGAACGGCCAGAGCGTGATCGGCCGGAACAAGCCGGCCTTGAGACCCTGCCGCCGCAGCTCGAGCACTGCCGCACGGGCAATGCGCGCGGTCGTGCCGTAGGCGACGAAGAGCACTTGGGCATCCTCGGCCATGAACTCCTCAAAGCGGATCTCGTTCGCCGTGATGCGCTCGTATTTTTCCTGCAGGTGTGCGTTTTGCTCCGTGCAGTCCGCAGCTTCGATGTACAGGGAGTTGATGACGTTGTGCGGCCGCAGACCCTTCGTGCCGTCGGTTGCCCATGCCTTCTCGGGCAAAGCGCGCGGCTTGGGCGTGCGCCACTCGATGGCCTCCATCATCTGGCCGATCATGCCGTCCGCCAGGATCACGACCGGGATGCGGTATTCATCCGCGATGTCAAAGGCCTCCTGCGTGAAGT
>CAYNDC010000090.1:0-5988 GCA_964396085.1 uncultured Clostridium sp.
CTTCGCGGTAATCGGGTTCCCCTCAAACCAGTTCATGGAGCAGGAGCCGGGCGATAATCAAGAGATCGCTCAGTTTTGCAAGCTGCGATTTGGCGTTACGTTCCCGCTCTCCCAAAAGGTCGATGTGCGCGGCGAGAACTCCATTCCGCTTTATCGCTACCTGACCGAGCAAAAACCCTTCCTGGGCCTTGGCGAGGGGGAAGGCGATAGCGGTTTTGAAAAGCTGCTGCGCAAAACCTACGGCGAGGGCTATTCGGATGAGCAAATCAAATGGAACTTCACAAAGTTCCTGGTCGACCGCGAAGGCAATGTCGTAGGACGCTACGAGCCGCCGGTTGAACCAAAGGACCTCGCGCCGGAGATCGAAAAGCTCTTGAGCGGCGAGGGCTAAGAGCAGGACCATCAAAGCGTTCGGCGCCGTGCTGGGAACACCCGGTGCGGTGCTTCCTTGTGGGAATAGGTCGCCGGCTGATGTTGAGCTGCTGCGCGCATCCGTGCGCCGGCGAAAATTGACGCGAGAAGTGTATGAATGTACATACATTTCTTTGATTTTGTGCTTTTGGTGAAAATACTATTGCTTTTTTTCAACGTTTAGCCTATAATCATTAAAGTTATACCAAGCTTCGGGTCTGTGGTTGAAAGTCGATGCCAGTCGCAGGCGAAGCGATCCACGTAAGCGGGCCAAAGCGTCCGTGAGCATGGTGCGGTCTAGGTGTAAGTCCGTCCGCGGCTTTCGGGCTGCGAGAGGGCGTGTAGTGAGAGGCGCAAGCCGGGTAGCGAAAGCTCCGGACGGCGGGTGTGGGGTCAAAGACCAGGTCAGCCGACGTTTGGCGTAACACAAAAATCTATTTTACAAGGGGAAGACAAACACATGTTCCAGGACAAGACATTGGTATGCAAGGATTGCGGCGCTGAATTCGTTTTCACCGCGGGCGAGCAGGAATTCTACGCCGAGAAGGGCTTCCAGAACGAGCCCATCCGTTGCAAGGGCTGCAGGAACAACCGCAAGACCCAGCGTTCCGGCGATCGTGAAAGCTTTGACGCCGTCTGCGCCGCTTGCGGCAGGCCCACCAAGATCCCGTTCGTTCCGAAGAACGACCGGCCTGTCTACTGCAGCGAGTGCTTCCAGGCCCGCAAAGGCTAAGAAAATCGCGCTTCAGTAAGCAAACAGCGTTCCGTCCGCGGATGCAAACCGTCCCCCGCGCTTGGGGCTGATCTCCCCTTATTCCGCAAGATGCGGCATAAAAACGGAAAATCAGGAAGTGCACCAAAGCTCCGGCGTAAGCCGGAGCTTTTCTCACGCGCAAAACGAAAAGGCGGCTATCGCCCAAAATCGCCCCCGAACGCCAAAGCGCGGCGGAATAACAAAACCGCAACGCGGCAACCCTAGGAACATGAAGGTTCCCGGAGGGTTGTTCTGTTATGGCGCTGAATAAGGTTGACATATGCGGATTGGATACATCGAGCCTGCCAAGGCTCACACAACAGCAAAGCAGGGAATACCTGCTCAAAATCAAGGCGGGTGACGGGGAGGCGCGCGAGGAGTTTATCCGCGCGAACCTCAGGCTGGTACTCAGCGTCATCCAGCGTTTTTCCGGCCGCGGGGAGCAGATGGACGACCTGTTCCAGGTGGGCTGCATCGGCCTCATTAAGGCTGTGGAGAACTTCAATACCGAGCTTGACGTACGCTTTTCCACATACGCTGTGCCCATGATCATCGGCGAGCTTCGCCGCTATCTTCGGGACAATACCGCCCTTCGCGTGAGCCGCTCTTTGCGGGATACGGCCTACCGTGCGCTTCGCGTTAGAAACGAGCTGATGGAGAAGCTCTCTCGCGAGCCGCGCATCGCGGAAATTGCCAAGGAGCTTGAGATGAACGAGGCGGATGTCGCCTTCGCTCTTGAGGCGATTCAGGATCCCGTTTCCCTGTTTGAACCGATCTATCACGATGATGGCGACGCCATCTTCGTCATGGACCAGGTGCGGGATGACAAGGATTGTGACGAGTTCTGGCTCGAGGGTATATCCATCGGCAGCGGGCTTGACCGCCTCGCCGAGCGTGAGCGGCGCATTATCGAGCTTCGGTTTTTCCAGGGGCGCACGCAGATGGAGGTTGCCCAGGAGATCGGAATCAGCCAGGCGCAGGTCTCGCGGCTTGAAAAAAGCGCGCTCAAACACATGCGAAAATACGTGTAAAACATAGCCCCGCAGGTCATATATGCGCCGCCCCGCCTTGTGCGCGGGCGGCGTTTGTGTTAGGATAAATGCGTGTCAACAAGGCATAAAATGGTATAAGGCGGCGCGCATTCGATGAAGAAGATCAACCTCAACGACGGCTGGCGTTTTTTTCGGGAGGCTGAGGAACAAACCTTGCAAGGCGCGGGCAGCGCCGGCAGTGGTGATGTGTTGCAAACCGTGCGGCTTCCGCACGCGAATGTTCTGCTTCCCTATAACTATGCAAATGCGCAGGCGTACCAGTTCGTGTCCGTCTATGAGCGCACGCTTACGGCGCCGCTCTCCTGGAGCGGGCTTCGCGTTTTCCTCACATTCGAAGGCGCGGCGCACAGGGCGCAGGTTCTCCTCAACGATGCTCTCTTGGCCGAGCACGCGTGCGGGTATACGGCGTTTACGGTGGAGCTCACGGGCAAGCTGCGCCTAGGCAGCGAAAACGCGCTGCGCGTGCGCGTGGATAGCAGCGAAACCCTCGATCAGCCGCCCTTTGGCGGACGGATCGATTATTTGACATATGGCGGGCTGTATGGCGAAGCGTATCTATCCCTTTCGGGGGAAACGTTCATTGCGGATCTATTTGCCGCCACGCCTGCGTGCGACGAGCTTCGCGCCGATGTCGCGCTCGACGGACCGATTCCCGAAGGGGCGCGCCTTCACGCCTCCCTCGCGGATGGGGAAAACAACATTGTATTTGAAAAGGACTATCCGGCTCTAACAACCCTGCGCATTCTAGAAACGATTTCCCAGGCATTGCCCTGGAGCCCGGAGACGCCGCATCTCTATACGCTCGCGCTCGCGCTCGTGTCAGGGGAAGGCGATGTGCTCGATGAGAGGCAAACGCGTGTGGGCTTCCGCACGGTACGCTTCAAGGCAGATGGATTCTATCTCAACGGGGAAAAGAGAAAGCTCCTGGGCCTTAACCGCCACCAGAGCTATCCATATATCGGCTATGCGGCCACGGCCTCTTTGCAGCGCTTCGATGCGGACGTGCTGCGCTTCGAGTTGGGGCTTAATCTCGTGCGCACATCGCACTATCCGCAATCCCGCCACTTCCTCGAGCGCTGCGATGAGATCGGCCTTATGGTCTTTACGGAAATCCCCGGATGGCAACACATCGGCGGAGAGGACTGGAAGGCGATTGCGCTCGACAACGTGCAAGAGATGATCCGGCAAAACCGCAGTCATCCCTCGATCATCCTTTGGGGCGTGCGCATCAACGAGTCGCAGGATGATGATACCTTGTACATCAAAGCCAACGCCCTCGCGCATGAGCTGGACGATACGCGCCAAACCTCAGGCGTTCGCTATCTCGAGAAGAGTCATCTTTTTGAGGATGTCTACGCGTTCAACGATTTTTCGCATACCGGCCAAAATGCCGGCCTTCGGGATAGGAAACCCGTTTCGCCAAACCCGAAAAAGGGCTATCTCGTGAGCGAATACAACGGCCACATGTTCCCCACCAAGGCGTTCGATTGTGAGGAGCACCGCCTGGCGCATGCGCTGCGGCACGCCGCCGTTCTCGAGGCGATGTACAAAGCGCCGGGCATCGCGGGCTGCATCGGCTGGTGCATGGCGGACTACAACACGCATGCGGACTTTGGCAGCGGGGATGGCGTATGCTATCACGGCGTGCTCGATGGGTTCCGTAACGAAAAGCTTGCCGCGGCCGTCTACCGCTCCCAGGCGGAGGGGGAGACGGTGCTCGCACTCTCGAGTTCTATGGACATCGGCGAACACCCCGCCGGAGACCTCGGAGCGATTTACGCTTTTACCAATGCCCAGGCTGTCCGCCTGTATAAAGCGGATGAGTTTGTGGGCGAGTTCCTGCCCGATAGCAAGCGTTTTGCGCACATGCCGCACCCGCCCGTGGTGATAGACGATCTCATCGGCGACCTGCTCGAAAAGAACGAGGGATATCCAAAGAAAGTTGCCGACAAGATGCGCGCGGTGCTGATGGCCATTGCCAAGTACGGCCCGTCGGCACTGCCGCCCTCCATTAAAGCGAAGGCTGCCGAGCTGATGCTCCTGCACGGAGTGCGCGTTGAGGATGCTGCACGCCTTTATGACAAATACGTCGGCGGATGGGGCGGCAAGGCCGTGTGCTGGCGCTTTGAGGCGGTGAAGGACGGCGCGATTGCGGCTGTTGCGGCCAAGGGGGCCACACGGGAGGTCCGACTCGAGGCTGTGGTGGATCATACGGATTTATGCGAGGGCGAAACGTACGATATGGCGCTCGTTCGCATTCGTGCGCTGGATGAGGCAGGCAACCGGCTGACCTATTATCAGGAGCCGGTGGAGCTTGTGACGCAAGGCCCCATCGAGATCGTCGGCCCTCGCACGGTGAGCCTCAAGGGCGGCGCGTTCGGCACGCTCGTAAAAACCGTGGGGCTTGTAGGGGAAGCGAAGCTCACGCTCAGCGCGGCGGGCATCGGGGAAACGAGCATCGCGTTCACGGTCTCTTAAGGGCAAAGACTTCTTCCCAGGGGGCAAAATTCTGCGCGCGGCATTGACAGTGCAATGCCTTTCTGCTAAAATACTTTATTGTCGGCATGAGCGCAGCGATGCAGCGCGCGGCCGTGCGCGGGGCTCCGCCGGGGGATTGAGCGCCTGTAGCTCAGTTGGATAGAGTAACGGCCTTCTAAGCCGTGGGTCCAGGGTTCGAGTCCCTGCGGGCGCGCCAGATATGGTGGGTGTAGTTCAGTTGGTTAGAATGCCAGATTGTGGCTCTGGAGGTCATGGGTTCGACTCCCATCACTCACCCCATTTTTTCTTCCCCGGATGAAGGGGCGCGCGAGGTCGTTGGGGTGTCGCCAAGCGGCTAAGGCCCCGGATTTTGATTCCGGTATCCGCAGGTTCGAATCCTGCCACCCCAGCCAATGAAATGACCCGTTAGCTCAGTCGGTAGAGCATTTGACTTTTAATCAAAGGGTCCGGAGTTCGAGTCTCCGACGGGTCACCAAAATAAACCCCGATAACCTCTAGGTTTTCGGGGCGTTGTTTTTAGTAAACCGCCTATACTCAATTTCATTTCGGCAACTTTTCGGCAGCTTTTTTTCGAGTGCGAAAATATCACGCACTTTTTCGGCGTTCGCGTTCTGTTTCCCATTGGATCGAGACGTGGAAAATTTAAACAGGAATCGGATGCAATATACGAGAAGTGGCGCGACACAACAAAGCGGCGCAAGCTGTCTCCGGAACAACGGCGCGCCTATCAAGCAGATCGAGCATTGTCGCGGAAATGATAGAAAGATTATTACAGAGGCATAGCGCCGCAGGTTAAAAGCATGGCCTCTGCTTCCGTGATGGGACGGGAATCCATGATAACGCCGAGTGCGCCATCGTATTCCTCCCAGGCGCCATTCACGAATTCATAAGGAGCGAAATCATCGAGCGATTCTGCAAATAAACGGCCGGTATCGACGTCAACGGAGAAGTCAAACAATGATTCCATAGTCAACCTTCCTTTCGATTTGAGTATATCACAAACGGGGGAAACAACAACTTCAATTTTTCATAACTCGAGCAACCCCCCGATGGAGTAGTCGTCGGCGAACCGGCGCACGACACGCCTTACGGCATAATCGGACTTCCACGCAAGGCGATGGCGGGGGGGAGTTGCTGCCGATGCTATGACGCGCAAGTCGCAGGAGCATAAGGCGCGGCATGATAAGAAGCTCGTTGAAACCGTTTCGGATGCGTTCGGCGTACCAAAACCGCACGCGCGGCGTTTAATAATATGGTTGCCGACATAGGAGA
>CAYNDC010000090.1:5998-6349 GCA_964396085.1 uncultured Clostridium sp.
TAGGAGATTCCATTGTGCGAACGGGCAAGGTGGACGGCGTAAGTTGCGTGTTCCCACATTCCTGCGGGGGTGGAGGGGCTTTTTTGTTTGACAGCGGACGCATAAAGATGTACTATATACAAGCGCGGGAATTGGACCCTACCGCGAATGGCAACGTTTCAACGTTCGGAGTTCCGGCAACTTTTCGGCAACCTTGGTTTGCAAAACGGTGCACAGCGGTGCAGCAGAAGGCTAGGCGAATAGGCGCTTTCTTGCCGCATAGTAGGGCAATTAAGCCGTCTTGTATTCCAAGGGTCCGGAGTTCGAGTCTTTGACGGGTCACCAAAAGCGTTCAAGGCGGCGCGTATGCGG
>CAYNDC010000091.1:0-6242 GCA_964396085.1 uncultured Clostridium sp.
CGAGTTCGAACAGATGGAGCTGGAGTTCTTCTGCGCGCCGGGCTCGGAGCTCGATTGGTATGTTTATTGGAAGGATTACTGCCGCAATTTCCTGTTGACGCTTGGCATGAAGCAGGATAGCTTGCGCATGCGCGAGCATGAACAGGCCGAGCTTTCTCATTACTCCAACGGCACGACGGACATCGAGTTCCTCTTCCCGTTCGGCTGGGGCGAGCTGTGGGGAATCGCATCGCGCACGAACTTCGACCTCAAGGCGCATATGGAACATTCCGGCCAGAGCCTGGAGTATCAGGACCCCTTTACAAATGAAAAGTTTATCCCCTTCTGCGTGGAGCCTTCCCTCGGCGCGGACCGCGTTGCGCTCGCCTTTTTGTGCGACGCATACGATGAGGAAACCCTCGAGGGCGGCGATGTGCGCAATATCCTGCGCATCCACCCGGCACTCGCGCCCTTCAAGGCGGCCGTGCTGCCGCTGCAAAAGAACAAGCTGGGCGAAAAGGCGCAGGAGGTATACCGTTTGCTCTCACGCCGCTTCATGGTCGATTACGACGATTCCGGCGCTATCGGCAAGCGCTACCGCCGGGCGGACGAAATCGGCACGCCCCTGTGCGTCACCATCGACTTCGATACGCTCGAGGACGGAACCGTCACCGTGCGCGACAGGGACACGATGGAGCAGATTCGCCTGCCCATCGCGGAACTTGCCAACTATATCGACGAGAAAATCGACTTTTAAGCAATGCCAACAACGCAGTTGCCCGCTGTACTCCCCCGCTTTGCCGGGGGAGCCTTTTTTTGCAGGGTTTCCCGCAGGCTGCCAAAGGTTGCAGACGAGTGAACATGCTAATATGGGCGCTGCTATTCCTCGAAGCGAAGGCGCCGCAATACGATCGTGCACAAAAAAACACTGCCGATTGCGGATTGCATGCGCTAGTTCAGCTCCTGCTCCACGCCCCTGGCATAGACGGCCTGAATGCGAAGCTCCTCGTCCACGATGAGAAGGTCCGCATAGTTGCCCTCGCGGATGCTGCCCGTCGTGCCGGCCACGCCGATTACGCGGGCTGGGTTCTCGGAAGCGGCCTTGACCGCATCCTCATAGGGAATGCCGTATGAAATGGCGTTTCGAACGCATTGGATGAGCGAGGTCGAGGAGCCGGCAATCGTACCGTCGGCAAGCATGGCCCGGCCGTCCTTCACGATGACGCTTTGGCCGCCTAGGCTGTATGTGCCGCTTGCAAGGCCCGCGGCACGAATGGAATCGCTCACGAGCACGACCTTGTCGCTGCCGCCCAGACGGAACGCCGCGCGGATAACGCTGGGTGCAATGTGGTTGCCGTCGCATATCAGCTCGAATGTCGCGCCTAAATCGAATGCCGCGCCGATTACGCCTGGTTCCCTGTGCAAAAACGGATTCATGGCGTTGAACATGTGCGTGATATGGGTGGCACCTGCAGCAATCGCCCGGCACGCCTGCTCGTAATTGGCATCCGTATGGGCGATGGATACGACGGCCTCGCGCGACAAGGATTCAATCAGTTCCTGCGCGCCCGGCAGCTCCGGTGCAAGCGCGAGAATCCGAATCTGCCCCTGCGCTGCGCGGTTGAACTCGTCAAACAACGCAAGCGAAGGCGCGATGAAATCCTGTGCGCGTTGCGCGCCTTTTTTTCTGCTGTTTAAAAAAGGGCCTTCGAGATTTACGCCGTAGGCGTAAGCGCCGACATCCTGCTGCTCGATATGGCTTGCGATCGTTCTCAGGATCCGCACAAGTTCCGGCACGGGCAGCGTCATCGTTGTGAACAGGAACGACGTCACACCCTCTCTGGCGTAGTGCAGGGCCATCTTGCGATAACCCTCCGGATCGGCATCGCACGCATCGCTGCCGATGCAGCCATGGGTATGTATATCCACGAGTCCCGGCAACACGGTAAGCCCCTGCGCATCGAAAACTCCCAGCCCTTCGAGATTTCGGCCGATCCGCCGAATCAGCCCGTTTGCAACTTCAACATCCGCATGCTCAAAGGCGAACGAGCCATTCAGGATTCGCGCGTTTTTGATGATCATGAACATCCCCCGCCTTTTCAATCCCTATGTTGCACCGATTGCCCGGTTTCACCGATCAATCCTCAGTTTCCCTCGCCCACGCCTCGGAGGCGACCTTCTTAAGGTCGGCGCGGATTTGGATGTCCTGCGGGCACATGGGTTCGCATTCGCCGCATTCGACGCACCGCTGTGCGCGCTCCTCTTGAGATGTCATCAGGTAGTTGTTGCGCGAGGAAGCGTCAATCCCGTAGCGCGCGTGTGCGTTCCAAATATGGAACATACGTGGGATGTTCACGCCGTGCGGGCAGGGCATGCAGTAGCGACAGGCGGTGCACCCGTTATATGTGCGGGCGCGCAGTGCGTCGGCCGCAGCCTTCACGGCGGCGTACTCCCGCTCGTTTAACGGGTTGGGCGCGACAAAGGTGGAAAGGTTATCCGTAAGCTGCGCCATGCTGCTCATGCCGCTGAGGATGAGTTTCACATTCCCGTACCCTTCAATAAAGCGCATCGCCCAGGAAGAGTCCGAAGCTTCGGGAGAAATGGCACGTAACGGTGCAGAGACTTCGCTTGGCAGTATCGCGAGCACGCCGCCTTTGACCGGCTCCATGACGATGACATCCACGCCCAGTTGCTCGGCAAGTGCGATCCCTTTTTCGCCGGCCTGCTCGCGTGTATCCATGTAGTTGAACTGAATCTGGCAGAAGTCCCACCGGCGCGCGTTTAAGATTTGCGCAAAGGTATTGTAGGTATCGTGGAAGGAGAAGCCCAGTTTGCCGATTTTGCCCTCCTTTTGATATTCCTCCAAAAGGGGAATCAGGCCGAGGGCGTTCATTTTTTCCCACCGATCGCGGCCTAGGGCGTGGAGCAAGTAAAAATCAATGCGCTCGACACCGAGGTTCTTTCGCTGGAATTCGAAAATCTCCTTAGCATCCTCCAAGGTTTCCGGCTTCCAGCAGGGAAACTTCGTCGCCAGGTAAAACGAATCGCGCGGCAAGCGTTGGAAGAACCTACCCACGAACGGCTCGCTTTGCATATCGTGATAATTGTATGCTGTATCGAAGTAATTGATGCCGCTCTCGTAGGCGTGCAGCAGCAGCTTTTCGGCTTCAGGTTCATCGATCCGGCCGTCTGTCACCGGGAAGCGCATGCAGCCGTAGCCTAGCAGGGAAACTTTATGCCCTGCGAGTTCTCGATAGATCATTCTGTACCTCACACGTGTTTGATACATTTATTTTATCACTTGCGCCCAAAAGAAAAAAGCCCCCGCATGAGCGAGGGCTATGAGGCTGGTTAGAGTTAATAGTTTTCTGCGCTGATTTCGAAGAAAGCCTGCGCGTGCGAGCACACGGGGCAAAGTTGCGGCGCACTCTCGCCGATGTGCAGGTGGCCGCAGTTGGTGCATTTCCAAACGTACACACCGTTGCGGGAGAACACTTTGCCTTCCTCGATGTTGGCGAGCAGTTTGAGGTAGCGCTCCTCATGGGCCTTTTCGATTTTGGCGACGCCTTCCATCAAGCGAGCGACCTCATCAAATCCCTCCTCACGTGCCACCTTGGCGAAGTTGGCGTACATGTCGGTCCACTCGTAATGTTCGCCTGCGGCGGCGTCCTTGAGGTTCTCGACCGTCGAGGGGATGCCGTTGCCGTGCAGGAACTTAAACCAAAGCTTTGCGTGCTCCGCTTCGTTGCCCGCGGTTTCTCCGAACAGGGAGGCGATTTGGTTATACCCTTCCTTTTTCGCCTTGGAGGCGTAAAAGTTATACTTGATGTTCGCCTGTGATTCGCCCGCGAACGCTGTCCTCAGGTTCGCCTCGGTCTGGGTTCCTTTGAGTTCCTTCATACATATATCTCCTTTCAGTATTTACATCACTCATCTTTCTTATTATAAACGGGTGTAAGCAAAAGTCAACCGACGTTCATTCGGATCATACTGAGCAAAAACGCAAAGGCTAAAACCGGATAGCCTACATGAAGCTGTTTAGAAAAGCAGCCTCTCATGCGGCATTCTCCGTTTCCTGTTGCACTTTGTTTGAAAAAGCCTCCATGTTGATTGATAAAAAGCGGATAACAATCATTTCCATGTACGCGCGTGCGTTTTGATGGGCAAGATAAAACCAGCTTACCCCATGAAAGGAGCGAATTCATGAAAGCGATGACCTTTGTGGCGGGAATTGCCGCAGGCATGGCGGTCGCGACCGCCGCCGTGAGCGCGATTTACCCCGATGTGTCGCGGCGGATGCTCCGCGATTCCAAGAAAATGTGGCGCAGCGGAAAACGGACGGCCATGCGGCTGGGAGATATGCTCAGCTGAACCCCAAACCCTGAAAAGCGGCGCATGCCGCTTTTTGAATATCTCCTATTATGATCAACACCGCGCAAGTCGGGCGCGATCCCTCGCGGCTCTTCCCTTGTATGGTTTGATTTAGAGAAAAAGCGAAGCCGCATGTTTCTTTTCTGTCATTCATCTGTTATAATTTAGATATCAACAAAGACTGGGGGGTTCCCGGCATGACCGATCATACCAATGAAACGATGTGCTTTCGTATTCCGCGTGAGGAGAGCAAGGCCGGCGAGGTTCTCATGAGCGTCTATTCCTCCATGCGCGAGCGTGGATATGACCCGGTGAACCAAATCGTAGGCTACCTGATCTCCGGCGATCCGACCTACATCACGAGCTACAACAATGCGCGCTACCGCATTTGCAGCCTTGAGCGGGATGAGCTGCTTGAGGCGCTTGTGCGTTTCTACGTGCTCGCGCAGGACGCTGCCAAAATAGGCATCGATGAAGCGTAGCTGACCCTCGCGGCCATCCGGCGCGGTTATGGCCGCGCCTTTTATTAAGATGAAGGAGCATGTAGAATGAAGCGTGTACTCGCCTTCGACGTGGGAGACAGGCGAATCGGCCTGGCAGTAAGCGACCCCTTGGGTTTCACCGCCCAGGGCATTGATACCTATACCCGCACGGGGGACGACGCGGTCGACATCGCTCATCTGCTTGCCCTTGCCAAAAAATATGAGCCGGTGCGGCTCCTGTTTGGCATGCCGCGCAACATGGACGGCAGCTACGGCTTCCAGGCTGACAAGGTGAAAGCCTTCGCACAGCTCATGTTGGATCATTGGACCGGAGAGCATGTCTTTTACGACGAACGGCTCACGACCATCTCCGCCGAGCGCGTTCTGGTTGAAGCGGAGCTGGATTGGAAAAAGCGCCGTAAGGTGGTTGACAAGCTTGCAGCGACGATCATTTTGCAGGCATATCTGGATTCGCATCCTGTGCTGTAAAACCCAAAGGAGCAAGTAGTGTGAACGACAAGACGCAAATCATCCTGGGCCTTTTGATTCCGTTTGTAGGGACGTCGCTGGGTGCGGCGATGGTCTTTTTCGTGCGGCATGCGCTGGATGAAAAATTCCAAAAGCTGCTGTTAGGCTTTGCCTCGGGCGTTATGATTGCCGCGAGCATGTTTTCGCTGATTCTTCCCGCCATCGAAATGGCCCAGGCGCAGGGCATCGTAAAATGGGTGCCCGCACTGGTGGGCTTCCTCGCGGGCATCGGCTTTTTGCTGCTGCTCGACGTGCTCATCCCCCACCTCCACCTCGGTGCGGACGCGCCGGAGGGTCGCCCCGCGCACATCTCAAAAAGCGCAATGCTCCTGTTTGCAGTGACATTGCACAATATCCCTGAGGGCATGGCCGTGGGCGTCGTGTTCGCCGGCGTCCTTGCAGGAAACGCAGGCATTTCGCTCGCCTCGGCACTGGTGCTCTCTATCGGCATCGCGTTGCAGAATTTTCCGGAAGGCGCCATCATCTCGCTGCCTTTGCGGGCAAACGGTTTGTCCCGCACGCGCGCAT
This sequence comes from uncultured Clostridium sp., assembly GCA_964396085.1. Taxonomy (GTDB): domain Bacteria; phylum Bacillota; class Clostridia; order Christensenellales; family CAG-138; genus Phil1. The sequence continues at coordinate 5,889 of CAYNDC010000091.1, forward strand.
TCACCTACGGCGCACTCACCGGCGCAGTGGAACCTGTTGCTGCCGCGCTCACGATTTTGCTCACGGGAATTATGACGCCGATTTTACCCTATCTCCTATGCTTTGCAGCGGGCGCGATGATCTACGTGGTCGTCGAGGAGCTCATTCCCGAAGCGCAGCAGGGCGAGCACAGCAACGTTGGCACCATCGGCACGGCGCTTGGCTTTGCGTTGATGATGGTACTCGACATCGCGCTGGGATAAATGTAACATCCGTCGTTTTCATGGTTGACAACCGGTGCATAAGCACGTATAATATCCCTTGCGGTTCAAAAAAATCGCGTTATATGCGGTCATGGCGGAATTGGCAGACGCG
>CAYNDC010000092.1:0-6200 GCA_964396085.1 uncultured Clostridium sp.
CGGGCAGCAACGGGTTGACGGCCGGCCGGCTGTCGCCGACGTAGTCCGGCCCCTGGCGCACGCGCTCGGTGACGCTGCCGGTGGGCCTTGGCGGCGCGCAGGAATATTTCGGCGTCATGCCGGATCTCACCATATTCGGCAAGGTGATCGCGGGCGGCTACCCCGGCGCGGGCGCAATCGGCGGCAAAAAGGAGTACATGCGCTTCTTAGGCGCAGGGCTTGACGGACACGGAAAAAAGGCGCTTGTAGGCGGCACGATGGCTGCAACACCCCTGAGCTGCTGCGCCGGCTACCACACCATCTGCGAGATCGAACGCACGAATGCGTGCGAACAGGCAGCCAAGATGGGCGATCGCCTTACGGATGGCTTAACCGCGCTCATCGAAAAGAAAAAGCTGCCGTTTGTGGCCTATAACGTGGGCTCCATCTGCCATCTCGATACGGTAGGCACCCTGCATTTCGCGATCCGCTGGTCAAAACCCTGGCAGATACCGGGCATCCTCAAGGCAACCTCCGTGCGCAAGAAGGAAATGCAGCATATGGGCGCGGCCTATATGGCAGAGGGCCTCGTAACGCTTGCGGGGAATCGCATGTACACGAGCGCCGCCTACACCCCGGCGGATATAGACGCGGCTGTCATGGCGTTTGAGCGCGTATTCGAGCAGATAGAGGTGGTATAAATGGACGAGCGGGAAGCAAGGCAGGCGGTAGCGGAAGCCGCGCACATCCTATTTCATGAAGGGCTTGTTGCTCGCACATGGGGCAACATGAGCTGCCGCATCGACGAAACGACATTTGCCATAACCCCCAGCGCGCTGGGCTACGAAAACATGACGGCGGACGACATCGTCATCTATAATATGGCGGATGAAACCTGGCGCGGCACGCGCAAGCCCTCCTCGGAAAAGGGCGTGCACGCGGCGGCGTATCGGCAGTTCCCCGACGCGGGTTTTGTGGTGCATACTCACCAAACCTATGCTTCCGCGATCGGCCTCGCGGGCTTTGACGCGTTGTTGCCCGTGGCGGAGCAAAACGCCGGGCTTCGCGGCGTCGCGCTCTCAAAATACGGCCTGCCGGGCACAAAAACCCTGCGAGCGAACGTGACCGCCGCGCTTTCAACCGGCGCGCATACCGTACTGATGGCGCAGCACGGCGCTCTGATTGTCGGCAGCAGCCAAAGCGATGCCTGCGAACGCGCCAGGCTTTTGGAAGCCGTGTGCAGGCAGGCGTGCAAAGGGCAGCCCGAGGCGGCGCAGGCGCGGCCCGATGAACTACTTGGGCTTGCGAGCCGCGTCGGCAACTGCTATAAGCACGTAACGTATACGGCGGCTGCGCCCGTGCGCGAGGTAGCCTTGAGCGTACGCTCCTTCCGCGCGCAGCTTGACGATATGGCGCAAATGATTGGCGCAAGGCTCGTGACGGTCGATGCGGAGCCGGAAACGGTCATTAAGGCTCTCAACACCCGCGGCGCGGTGCTTGTCAAGGGCCTGGGCGCCATCTGCCGCGCGGAAACGAGCGGGGACTGCGAGGCGCTCAAACTCCTGACCGAAAAGGCGTGCGTCAGCTTTTTGCATACGCGCTGGCTCAAGGTTTCGGCGGCGCTCCCTGCGCTTGACGCCATGCTCATGCGAGTGGTATACAAGAACAAATACTCTAAAAAAATAGGGGGATAACGTCGTATGGCCGCAAAACAGCACAAGGAGCTTTGGCGAACCCTGAAATTCGTGCTTTTTTCCATGAGCGCGGGCGTCATAGAGCTGTTGAGCTTTACGCTTTTCAATGAGCTTCTTCACCTGCAGTATTGGTTCAGCTATCTGGCGGCGCTCGTGCTGAGTGTGCTGTGGAATTTTACGCTCAATCGGCGCTTTACCTTTAAGTCGGCCAACAATGTGCCTGTGGCGATGCTCAAGGTGTTCGCGTATTACTGCGTGTTTACGCCCGTCACAACGATAATGGGCAACTATCTCGTTGAAACGCTCGGGTGGAATGAGTATCTCGTAACGGGCATCAACATGGCCCTTAACCTCGTTACGGAATTTATCTTCCAAAAGTATGTGGTATACCGGAACTCCATCGATACCAATGCCCTCGCGCAAGAGGAGAAGAAGGCCGAAGAAAACGACTGAAACGCCTGCGCGATCAGGATTTAGACCGCTATCATCCCTGGCTCAACGCGATCGAGTCGGCGAGGCTGGCAAAAAATACGGGATTCCCGCTGGCGATAGCGCGGCGGGTAATCTCGTGCATCCGCTTAACCGAAACGGCTTGCGTCAACAGGCCCGCACCCATAGGAACCGTTGCAATACCGGCGAGAAACGCCGTGTCATCCGCCCTCACGTAGTAGCGATGGCAAATGGCTTCATTATCGACGCTGCAGCGTTTCGCCTGCGGCGCTTCCCAGGGAGAGCCCAGATAGATATCCACGATATCCTGCACGAGGGAATGCGCGGTGGGATATCTGCCGGCTCCTTGGCCATAGAAGCTCAAGGTGCCGATATATTTTCCGCTCAATGAAATCAAATTATTGTTATCGGCAACATTCGCTTCGAGAGAACGCGCATGCACAAGGGTCGGTTCTACATAGGCGGAAATCTTGCCGGCTGCATCGCGCATGCCGTGGCACATCAGTTTGCAGATCAAATTTTCATGGGAGAAGGTTTCAATATCGATGCCTTTGATGTAGCGGATGCCGGAAGTCGCAATATCTTCAGGCGAAAGGATGGCATCAAAGGCCAGGTTCGCTGAAATCGCGCACTTGCGCTGGACGTCGGTTCCATCGATATCCGCGGAAGGGTCGGCCTCCGCATATCCCAACTCCTGCGCGCGCATTAACGCGGCCTGGAAATCGGATCCCGCCTTGTTCATGGTATCCAGAATGTAATTCGTCGTGCCGTTAATGATGCCGCTGAAGGATTCTATACGGCCGCTGCGCTTGGTTCTGCACAAATTATGGAGCCACGGGATCCCTCCGCCGGCGCTGGATGTATACAACAGGCGCACGCCGTTTTGCTCGGCTGTGCGATGCAACTCCTCATAGAACGAGCTGATGAGCTGCTTATTAGGCGTAACGACGTGCTTTTTCGCGCTGAGCGCGGCTTTTACAAACTCAAAGGCGGGGTGGATTCCTCCCATGGCTTCTACCACGAGTTCCACCTCCGGGTCGGCAAGAATTTGATCGATGTGATCGGCACGGATACAATCGAGATCATCGAGCGGACGAATGTCCAAGCCGTATTTCGTTTGAATCGCCGGCGAAAACTCGTCGCGGATGATCTCATACACGCCGCGGCCAACCGTACCCAGTCCCAGAATAGCAATTTTCATAGAAACTCCAATCCGTCGCCTGTGCAGGCGGCATCAAAATCAAAGGGGAACGTTTTCCGCTTTACGGATAAAATGCAAGGCAGGGGAAGGGTTAGGCGCAAGGGCGCGCACGGGGTTACTCGAATAGGGAATAGAGCGCGCGCACGGCGTCCTGGGCTTGCGCTTGGGGGATCACCGCCTGCATCATGTCCCCGGCTGTGCTTACTTGCGCGGCAGGAAGCGCAGCGATGGCCCGGTTCACCAGTTCTGCCGTTAGGGGGTGTGCAACGAGGCTCACCACAGCAACGGACGCATCGTCGGGCAGGCCTGCGCGAAGAGCAATCCCCACAAGCCCCGCGCGCTTTTCGGCAAGCGGGCGAATGAGGGTGCCCGCTGTGCCGTCGAATACGGAACATACCCGCACGGGGATATGGAAGCGCTCACCAGCGGCAACCGCGCGGGGATGGATAACCCCTGCGCCATTTTCGGCAAGGCAGAGCATATCCTGCGAGTCCACCTCGCCGAGAAAGCGGGCTTGCTGCACAATGCGCGGGTCTGCCTGGGCAATCCCCGGCACGTCGGTGTAGATATAAACCGCCTCAGCGCCAAGCAAGCCGCCTATCACTACGGCGGAGGTATCGCTGCCGCCGCGGCCGAGCGTGGTGATATCCCCTGTATCGCTCATGCCCTGGAAACCGGTAATCACCGGAACCACGCCGCTTTCAACGGCAGCGTTGATCCTTGCTGCATCAACGTGGATGATTTCGGCGGCGCCATATACGCCGTCGGTTCGTATCCCCGCGCTCACGCCGTTCATGGGCATGGCGGGAATGCCCGCATCCTCCAGGGAGTCTGCAAACACGCAGGCGGAAATGGTTTCCCCGCAGCTCATGATAAGATCCCTTGTGCGCGGGGAGGACAAACCGGCCGGGCGAATGAGGCCGAGCAGCGTATCCGTCGCATAGGGCGCGCCTTTGCGCCCCATGGCGGATACCACGGCCACCACGCCGTACCCTTGCGCTTGGATGCTCATAATCCTTTGGATGGCGCAGCCGCGGGCATGTTCATCCGCAACCGAGGTGCCGCCGAATTTCATCACGATGGTTTGCATCGTCAACCTCCCTCATTCGCTTGCTGCAGCGACGGCATTAGAGAAGATCCATTTTGATCATCGTTTCGGCTATTTGCACGGCGTTGAGCGCCGCCCCCTTGCGTACCTGATCGCCGGCGCACCAGAAGGTAAGGCTGTTGGGCGCGGAAATATCACGGCGGATGCGGCCAACCCAGATTAAGTCGCCGTCGGAGGTTTCCAGCGGCATCGGGTACTGCCTGCTGGCGGGGTCGTCATAGAGCTTCACGCCGGGAGCGGCTGCCAAAAGCTCCCGCGCTTTTTCCGGGGTCAGTTCCCGCGCGGTCTCAATGGTGATGGCCTCGCTGTGGCTGCGATAGACCGGAACCCGCACGCAGGTGCAGCTTACCATAAGCTCCGGAACGCCCAGGATTTTGCGGCCTTCATGGAACATTTTCATTTCCTCGTGGGTGTAGCCGTTTTCCTCAAAGTAGTCGATATGGGGAATCAGGTTGAAAGCGATTTGATGCTGAAAGATCTTGGGTTCTGCGGGCTTGCCATCCAGCACATCCCGCGTTTGCTGCGTTAATTCCGTCATGCCCGCCGCACCTGCGCCGCTGACCGCTTGATACGTGGAGGCGACGATGCGCTGAATCCCGGCGTAATCATGCAAGGGCTTTAAGGGCACCATCGCGATGATCGTCGAACAGTTGGGGTTGGCAATAATGCCCTTGTGGGTTCTTAACGCCTCCGGGTTGCACTCGGGCACCACCAGCGGCACATCGGGGTCCATGCGCCATGCGCTGGAGTTATCCACAACGACGCAGCCGGCACTCGCCGCTATGGGGGCAAGCTCGCGGCTCACGGCATCGCCCACAGCGAAGAAAGCCACATCCACGCCCGCAAAGGCATCCGCGCAGGTTGCCTCCACGGTCAGCTCCCTCGTGCCGCACATAGTTTTTTTGCCTGCGTTTTCGGGAACATCCATCGCTTTTATGGCGCTTGCGGGAAAGTTGCGCTGATCGAGAATGCGAAGCATCTCCTGCCCGACTGCGCCCAGCGCGCCTACGACTGCAACGGTATACTGCTTTTTCATAAAATGAAGAGATTCTCCTTCCATGGATTGGAATTTATTGGATGAGGGCAACCGGCCATTTCGGCCGTTCTTCCTAATTAAATATACACCACACGGAATGCTCCGTTCAATGTGCCCCGCCTGGAGTGTTGCTCGCAGCATGCGCGCGCAAACCAATCCTGCGGCTTAGCGGGGAAAACAAATCTCAACGCCGGTCCATGCGTGCGCTTGTTTAAATATAGCCGCTCCGGGGCGGCGCGTCAAGGGCGGCAAGACGGCCGGAAAGCCCCGGGCAGCTGCGCATGCCTGAGGTTTTTTTACGCCGGCACATCCTGTGTGCGGGAGATTTCCGCCGGGCAGGATGGGCTGAACACAATATTCGCCTTCAAGCGTGCCAAAATCATAATATTATACAGGTTGCCGCGCGGGATATGGTGAACCTGCGCGAAATAGGGTCGGCTTATTCTTAGAAGATACGGGCATAAAGCCGCCTGCCGCAAAAAAATTTGTGTTAAAAAGAGGCAAAACTGCCGTTTTGTAACTGTTCTGTAACCGGGCTTTGCTATACTGATATGGTAACAGTACTTACGAAGATTTGCTGTTTCGCAAGATGCATGAACGATACAGGAGCAGGGGAGGAAAAACACATGAGTTCCAGAAGTATTTTTACCAGAGTGCTCGCCTTCGCCATCGCCTTTACGATGGTGATGTCAGCCGCGAGTGTCGCATTTGCGGGCAATGGCACGCAAAACT
>CAYNDC010000093.1:0-6136 GCA_964396085.1 uncultured Clostridium sp.
TCCTCGATGTGAGCGAGGCGCTCTAACCGGCTGGGCTACATCCCCGGCGCAAAAAACATTCTACAACATCCGCCACAGCAATGCAAGCATAAATTCATCAACGCGGGCGGTCGCGGGCTTGCGGGCAGGGTGGGGGAGACAAGCATATATGCGCCTGCTCCGCATACACTTTTGTTACGGAGGGCAGTTGTGTTATGCCGAAAAACAAGCGCATGATCAGGCTTGGCAGGCGCGCCGCGGCGTTCCTCGACCTGCCGGAGGAAGTCCTCACCGGCTGCGTGAAGGCGACGATGTACGCATCCTCCGCCGTGGTGCTCGAAAATCACGACGGCGTTTTTGAGTGCGCACCGGAGCGCATACGCTTGCGCACGGGCGAGGGAATCCTGTGCATCGAGGGGAGCGGAATGGTGCTCGTCGAGCTATCCCGCGAGCGCGCGCTCGTCTCGGGGGAAATTCAAGGCGTTTCATTTGAAAAATAAACGTAAACAATGCCGCCGGGGGGCGGGTTGACGAGGTTGTATGGGCGCTCGCGTATGGAATTATTTAACCGGATATGTTATGATTGAGATCAAAGGCCGCGCCCTGGAACGCTTTGTGAACCGTGCGACGCAAGCCGGCGTGCCGCTTTGGCGTATCCGCAGGAGTGCGGCGAACGCCCTCACCGCCTGCGTGAGCATCGAAGGCTTCTACGCGTTACGCCCGCTCGTGCGCGGCACGGGACTGAGCGTGCGCATTCTTGGCAAACGCGGACTCCCCATTGGGCTCGCGCGCGCAAGGGGAAGGGAAGCGCTGCTTTTTGGCTGGATACTCGTGCTTGCGCTCATCCTGGCAGCTTCGCGCTTCATCTGGAGGATCGATCTGGACGGGTGCGATGTGGTGCGCGAGGCGCAAATCCTAAAAACCCTCGCGGAGCTGGGCGTTGAAACGGGGGTCCCCCGCACAGCCGCCTCAACGTATGATTTGAGCGGCAAGATCATGGCAAGCGACGCGCGCATCGCCTGGGCGGGCGTGCGGCTTGAGGGCGTAATCCTTCGGGTTCGTATCCTCGAGGCGCAGCCGTATGAGATTGGCGAAGAAGGCGCCGGCAGCCTGTACGCCGCCAAAGATGGCGTCATCACGCGCGTCGTCGTCGAAGGCGGGCGGGCGAAGGTCGTCGCCGGGGATGCGGTCGTGCGCGGGCAGGAGTTGATCGTGGACGCCGTGCCGGAGGGCGCGCAGCAAATCGTCTCGCAGGCCAAGGGCGAAGTCATCGCGCAGGTGCTCTACAGCGAGGCGGCCCGCGCAGGTCCGCTGCTCATGCTCCCCCAAAGGGAGGGGGAGGCACGGCGCGACATGCGCGTGAGCCTTTTTGGATATGCTCTTGGCGGGGCGGGGGAAGGCCGCGAGGCGGTGAGCCTGGGCGCATGGCGGCTGACGAATTGCTTTTTGCCAGTCACGTTTGAAGCGATCGAAAGCTACGCGCTCGTGGAGTCCCTGGGGCCCGCGACGCAAGAGGAGCTCGAAGCGCGCGCACACAGGAGGGCCGAGGCCGCGCTGCTCGCTAAAATACCGGATAATGCGATCATGCTCTCCAAGCACAGCCAAACAACCCTGAACGAGGACGGATCGCTCACCGTGACGCTCACGGTGGTGACCGAAGAAAATATTGCACAACGAAGAGGAACGGATGGACATTCATAAAGAGAGCGAAGCGTCGGCAATCCGGGAAATCCCGGTCGAGTCGATGGAGGAGTTGATCAAGCTTTTCGGCGTGTTCGACGAAAACCTCAAAGTGCTCGAGGCGGAGACCGGCGCACACATGGTGGCCTCGGGGGACTGTCTACGCATCGAGGGCGATGAAGAGAACGCGGCGCTTGCCGCGTTGGTGGCGGACAAGCTGCTCGTCAACATCCGCCGCGGCGAGAGCGTGGACCGCGGCCGCATCCGCTACGCGGTAGACCTTGCAAAGGAGGGGAACGCCGAGCTCATTTTGGAGCTTATGGACGACGTAGTGGCGTTCACCAGCAAGGGCAGGCAGATAAAATGCAAAACACTTGGACAGAAAAAGTATGTTTCCGCGCTTAAACGCTTTACCGTTGTGTTTGGCGTGGGGCCGGCGGGCACGGGCAAAACCTACCTCGCAGTTGCGATGGCGGTGCTCGCGTATAAGAACAAAGAGGTTGAAAAAATCATCCTCACGCGCCCCGCGGTAGAGGCGGGCGAGAAGCTGGGCTTTTTACCGGGCGATCTGCAAAACAAGGTCGACCCGTACCTGCGGCCTCTTTACGATGCGCTGTACGATTTTCTCGGTTCGGAAACGTTCAAAAACCTTTCCGAGCGCGGGATCATCGAGGTGGCGCCGCTCGCGTACATGCGCGGGCGCACGCTCAGCGATGCCTACATCATCCTGGACGAGGCGCAAAACTGCACCATCGAACAGATGAAGATGTTTTTAACGCGCTTTGGCGAAGGCTCGCGCGTGGTCGTTACGGGGGATATCACGCAGATCGACCTGCCGCCCGAGCGGCGCAGCGGCCTCGTGCACGCGCTGGGCGTTTTGAAAGACGTCGAAGGGATTTCGGAAATTTACCTGACCAACAAGGATGTCGTGCGCCACGAAATGGTGCAAAAAATCATTACGGCCTACGACAGGGCACATAAGAAAAACTGAGCGGGAGGGCATTCATGGCGAAGAAGGAAGGGCAAAAGCCGCTATCCAGAAAAAGGGCTCGAGCGCTGGGGCTGCTGCTGCTTGCGGCGGCTTATGCGGCAAGCTGCGCCTTCGTGCTGGCGGCGCTCTCGCCCAAGCTCTACGACGTAGCTGTCGGGGAGCCTTCGCCGGAATCCATCTACGCGCCGCGCAGCATGGTGGATGAGCCTGCGACCGAGGCGTTGGTAAAAAGCGCGCGCGCGAACGCCAAGAAGGTTTACGCCATTGATGACGCGCTAACCCAGGAATATGTTTCGGGCGCGGAGGCGTTCTTCCAAGCGCTTAGCGACATGCGTACCGCAGCGGCGGAGATGCTCGCGCAGGGAACGGGAAGCTCGCTGAGCGCAGAAGAATGGAAGGCGCAACTCACCGCCGAGCAGCAGGCGCAGCTTTGCGCCATGACCGTGCCCGCGCTTGAGGCAGACACGCTAGCGGGCATGCTTGCCGGCAGCGTGGAGGGAATCCGCACCCTTCGGGACGTCGTCCTCTCCAAGCTATCGACCGCCCTGGAAGCGGGGCTTTCGCAGGAGGGCGCGCAGAGCGTCATAAACTCCTGCGTGCGCGAGATCAACGCCATGACGGGACTGTCCGCACCGCTCAAGCAGATCGCCTCGCTCGTGCTCGACGAGTATATGCGTCCGACTCTCGTGCTGGATCAAAAGGCGACCGAGAAGGTGCAGGACGCCGCCGCGAATGCCGTGGTGCCCGTGATGATCAAAAAGGGCGAATTGATCGTGGACCGCGGGAGGATTCTCACGCAGGAAGAATACGAAATCCTCAGCGATCTTGGACTCGTTTGGACGGGCGAGAAGAACATTGCCCTCAGTGTGGGCGTGCTCCTCGCGCTTCTCGTGGGATTTTTGCTTCTCGTGGCCTATCTTGCGCTCTATCGCAAAGAGGTGCTCGCGGAGCTGCGAAAGATGCTCATCATCTCAGCCCTCATCGTGCTGTGCGCGGCGCTCGCGTTCCTCGGCGGCAAGGCGGATGGGCGGCTCTCGCCGGCGCTGATCGCCGCCATGCTCCTGGCGCTGCTCGTGGACGAGCGCGCGGCGCTCGCGCTCACACCGCTCATCGGCTTGACGATGGGGCTCATGCGCGTGAATGGCGACGGCCTCTTTGACATCGAAGCATTCTGTGCGTTCGCGTCCACGATTGCGGGCGGGGTGGCGGCGGTAGCGGCAATGCGAAAGACCCAAAGCCGCGGCGCGCTCATCGCTGCGGGCGCGGTGGGGGGCCTTGCATCCTCCCTCATGGCGATTGCCGTGCACCTGACCCAGGGCAGCGGGGCGGCCGAAATCCTCATCGGCGTGGCGTGGATTTTCGGCAGCGCGATGGTCTCGACGTTGCTGGTCGTAGGTTCCCTTTCGCTGTGGGAGGTCGTGTTCGATGTGGCGACGCCCGCGCGGCTGTTTGAACTGGGCAACGTCAACCAGCCCCTTCTGCGGGAGATGATGACTGAAGCGCCGGGCACCTACCAGCACGCGCTGCTCGCAGGCACGCTTGCCGAGGCCGCGGCAGAGCGCGTGGGCGCGGATCCGCTGCTCGCGCGCGTGGCATGCTACTACCACGACGTGGGCAAGCTAAGGCGTCCGCTGTATTTTAAGGAAAACCAGAAGAACGGGGAGAACATCCACGATGACATGCCGCCGCTGGAGAGCGCGCAGGCGATCATCGCCCATCAGAAGGATGGGGTGCAACTGCTCGTGCGCCATAAACTGCCCTCGGCCATCGTGCGCATCTGCGCGGAGCATCACGGGAACTCGCTGATGACCTATTTCTACCACAAAGCCAAGCAGGCCGATGATACCGTCTCCCCGCGCGGCTTCCGCTATCCGGGTGGCCGTCCCTCCACCAAGGAGAGCGCCATCGTCATGCTCGCGGATTCGTGCGAAGCGGCCGTGCGCTCCTTGGGGGAGACTAACGGCGAGGCCGTTGCGCAGATGGTGCACAAGATCATCTGGGGCAAGCTCAGCCCGGAGGATAATCAGCTTTCTCTCGCGCCGCTTACTCTCGCGGAGCTGAGCGAAATCGAGCGCAGTTTCTTGCGTACGTTCGCCGGCATCATGCACGACCGCATCGAATATCCGGATCTGGAGGAGGCAAAGAAATGACCGAGATCTCCTTTACTATAACCGATTATCCGCAGGGGGTCGAAGCCGTGCTCGAAAGGGCAGTCGCTGCCGCGCTCGCGCATGAGGGCATCGAGGGGGAGGTGGCGCTGCTGGTGACAGACGATGCGGGCATCCGCCAAATGAACCGCGATTTTCGGGATATTGACCGGGCGACGGATGTGCTCAGCTTCCCTGCGGGGGAGCAAGGGAACGGCGCTTTCCTCGGCGATATCGCCATATCCTTCGAACGCGCCGCGGCGCAGGCCGCGGAATACGGGCACTGCCTAGAAAGGGAGCTTTCCTTCCTCGCCGTGCACGGCACGCTGCACCTTATGGGCTACGACCACATGGAGGAGGCCGAGCGCCTCGCCATGTTTGCAATTCAGGAAAAAATACTTGAGGAAATGGGAATGAGAAGATGAGAAGCATCCACGATTTTGAAGTGAAGAACATGCTGCGCATGGCAAACGACGCGCGGGACCGGGCGTATGTTCCCTATTCGGGGTTTCGCGTAGGCGCGTGCGCCAAGGCGGCGACCGGCGCGTACTACCTCGGCTGCAACATCGAAAACGCCGCGTATTCGCCCACCGTGTGCGCCGAGCGCAACGCCATGTTCAAGGCCGTGTACGAGGGGGAGCGCTCGTTCGATGCGCTTGCCATCGTTTGGGATGGGGAGTCCCCCGCCGTGCCCTGCGGCGTTTGCCGCCAGGTGCTTGCGGAGTTCTGCGATCCGGAAATGCCGGTTATCTGCGCCAACCGCAAGGGAGAATACAAGGTCGTGGGGATGGGGGATCTCTTACCCTACGCGTTCACCGCGGAGGATTTATCAAAAAAATGAGCTATCGATCGGGCTTTATCGCCATCATCGGCTCCCCCAATGTGGGCAAGAGCACACTGATGAACCTTTTGGTCGGGCAAAAGGTTTCCATCGTGTCCCCCCGCGCGCAGACGACCCGCAACCGCATCATGGGCGTCCTCACGCGGCCCGGCGCGCAGATGGTATTCCTCGACACGCCCGGCGTGAGCGCGCCCCGCAACCGGCTTGGAAGCTATATGCTGGGCGTCGCCTACGAGGCGCTCAACGAGGTGGAGTGCGTGCTCTTCGTGGCGGATGCTTCGGAGGGTCTTCGCGCGCGCGACGAGGCGCTGCTCGAAAAATTAAGGGAAGCGAAAGCGCCCGTACTCGCCGCGATCAACAAGGCGGATATCGCCTCCCCCGAGGCGGTGGAAGCCGCGCGCAAAAAGCTCGAGGCGGCGGGCTTTATCCGCGAGATCGTCACCATGAGCGCCAAAACCGGCGAGAACGCCGAGGCGCTCGTCAAGGCGCTCACGGCCT
>CAYNDC010000094.1:0-6061 GCA_964396085.1 uncultured Clostridium sp.
CATGACAACGCGCGTTTGCCATTCCAAGAGCCTCGTGGAGCTGGGCGAACGCCAAGAGGGGACGATCAAACCCTATGTGCGCGATCCGGACAAATACGCCATGCTCCCGGCAACGGCACGCAAGCGCCACGCCGTGCGCGAGGAACGCTTGCTCGAAATGGAGGAGTATGCCAACGTCTCGCCGCTCAACCGCATCGAGTGGGGAGATCGTAAAATTGGCATCATCACCAGCGGCATTTCCTATCAATATGCACGCGAGGTGTTCGGTGAGGGCGCGTCCTACCTGAAGCTGGGCTTAACGCATCCGATGCCCATGAAGCTCATTGCGGACTTCTGCCGCGAGGTTGACACGGTCTTGGTCATCGAAGAGGGAGACCCCTACATCGAAAACAAGGTCAAGGCGATGGGTATTCCCTGCGTGGGCAAGCAGAAGGTGCCCGTGTTGGGTGAGCTGAACACCACGATTGTACGCCGCGCGTTCTTTGGGGAAGAGCAGACGGCCGGCTATGATTTGGAAACCGTCGCGCCGCCGCGCCCGCCTGTGCTTTGTGCGGGCTGCCCGCACCGCGGCTATTTCTACGGCATTTTGAAAAACAAGAAGGACATCGTGGTGGTCGGCGATATCGGCTGCTACTCGCTGGGCATCAACGCCCCTTACGATGGTTTTGATGTATGCATCTGCATGGGCGCGGGCATTTCCGCTACCATCGGCATGGCGGAGGCGCTCAGAATGCAAGGGGATAAACGGAAGCTCTTTGGCATGGTTGGCGATTCGACCTTCTTCCACTCCGGCATCACCGGGCTTGTGGACGCGGTCCACCAGAACAGCAACATATGCATTTGCATCCTCGATAACAGCATCACGGCGATGACGGGCCACCAGGAGAATGCGGGTACGGCCAAAACGCTTGCGGGAGAGCCTGCCACGCAGATGGATATTTTGAAGTTTGTGCGCGCGACCGGCCTTGGCGAGGACCGCATCCGCGTGGTGGATCCGATCGACATCCCCACCATGGATGCGGCGATCAAGGACGCCATCCGCACCGAAGGGCCGTTTGTGATCGTCACCAAGAGCCCGTGCGTGCTCATTCGGGAAGTGGCAAAATCCAGGGTCGGCAAGCATTACCGTATCGATAAGGAAAAATGCAAGCGCTGCAAGAGCTGCGTGCGGCTCGCGTGCCCGGCGATTTCGTTTAAGGATAACGTGGTCGCCATCGACGCTGCTGCCTGCACTGCCTGCGGGCTGTGCATCCAGGTGTGCAAATTCGACGCAATCTCAAAGGCGGGTGAAAAAGAATGGTAAAGAACATCATTTTAATCGGCGTTGGCGGACAGGGTACCATCTTGACCTCTAAAATACTCGCTTCCGGCCTTGTGGACATGGGCTACGACGTCAAGATGAGCGAAATCCACGGCATGTCGCAGCGCGGCGGCAGCGTATCCACGCAAATCCGCTACGGCGAGAAGGTCTATTCCCCCAACATCGGCGAGGGGGAGGCGGATATCGTCGTGGCCTTTGAAAAGACCGAGGCGCTGCGCGGCCTGCACTTCCTCAAGCGCGGCGGCACGCTGGTGGTGGATGAAAAGGAAATCTACCCCCTACCGGTTTTGATGGGCTCCATGAAGTATCCCGATGGCATTGTGAATGAGCTCAGGGAGAAGGTGGCGAACGTGATTGTCCTCAACGCGGCACAGATCGCCGAGGAACTTGGCAACGCGCGCGCGCAGAACATGGTGCTGCTGGGCTCGCTCGTGGTGTTCCTCGGGCTTGAACATGCGGATTGGAAGGCGCTCATCGCAAAGAACCTCCCCGAAAAGGCGGTCGAACTCAACCAAAAGGCGTTTGATCGGGGCGTCGCTTTCTATAAAAGTTGCGTGCAGTGACGCGCTTGCAGCCGCGGACAGGCAAGCAGGGGATAATGCCCGCTTCTTGCCGGAGCGCGTGGGAATACCCTGATGCGAACCGTGTAATGACGATGCCTGTTCCATTTTGCCGCTCTAGGAGGTCACGATGAAGCAAAGACTGACGAACCCGAAGATGGGTGGCGTGCTGTGGACGCTCGTGCTCGTTGCGATCGTCGCCTTTTTGCTCGTCCCGGTGACGAACACGCTCTTTGTCAAGGCAACGAATGCTGCACCCTACCTCATGGGCTTCGTGAAGTTTGCCATACTCGCCACGATGGGTGAGATCCTCGCGCTTCGCATCACGCAAAAGCGCTGGATGCTGCCACAGGGCCTTTTTGCCAAGGCATTCGTTTGGGGCGTTGTGGGAATGTTGGTCGTGCTGATGTTTCAGCTCTATGCCGGCGGCGTGCAGGCAGCGGTGGATAACGGATACCTGTGGGTGGGTGAAGGCCGGCTTACGGGCCTGCTTTCGGCGTTTTTAGCCAGCGCCATTATGAACCTGACATTTGCGCCCGTGTTCATGGCGGCGCACCGTCTGACCGACATGTTGATCGAAGCGCGCTGTGCGGGGCGCAAAACCAAACTGGGCGCACTGGTGGATGCCGTGCCTTGGCCGGATTTCATCCGATTCATCGTCGGCAAAACGATTCCGTTCTTCTGGATTCCCATGCACACCATCGCCTTCCTGCTGCCCGGCGTTTACCGCGTGCTCTTCGCGGCGTTCCTGTCCGTGGCGCTTGGCGCCATCCTCGCCTACGCCAAGAACCGCAAGAGCTAGGGAACTAGGGGCTTTTTGAGAGAGTTCGGAATGAAGCTACCGGGTGCATCCGGGGTTTAACCTGCGAACGCCCGCCCCGGAATCCTTGTCTAGAGACGGGCGATTGCATCACAACCGACCGATACGCGAATAAAGGGACTGCCCATTGCCGGGCAGTCCCCTTTGTCGTTGTAGCCGCTTGCGTTAGTTGGCTTTCTTATAGATGAACCATGCGTGCATGTACGGCAGGCCGGTCTGCGCGTCCGTGCCGTAAGGATCGGCGAAGAGCTCGTAGGTTTTGCCGTCGTTGACTTCGACCGTGGCCTTGCCGCTCACGTAGAAGAACATGATGTCGCCCTTATCGGTTTTGATGCGAGCAATGACATAGGGGGCGCTCTGGCGGATCTCCGTCACCGTGCCCACGACCTTGTAGGCCTGCTTCTGGTTGGGCGACCTTACGATGCTCTCATAGTCGAGTGCATAGGCGCCGCTGCTGTAGGTGTTGAGGTCTGGCTGACGCTCAAGCAAGAGGGTCATGGTCTTGGCGGCGTCTCCCTTGAGGGCGGTGAGCGAAACCTCGTACACGCCGACGTCGGGGGTCTTGACGGTGAAGCTGAACGTGCCCGCCGCGGAATCCTGCGTGAGCGTGCCCTCAAGCTCAACGCCCGTGACGGAAACCGTAGCGCCGGTCTCCATCGTGCCGGTTACGGTCATCGTGGCCTCCGTGCCGTAGCGTTTGACGGCTTCACCCACGCCGAGCGCGACATTGCCCTGCGGGGTCGTCGGCGTCGTGGTGGGGTCGGTCGAGGAGCTGTAGGTGACGTTGAAGGTCTGAACCGCGCTCATGCAGCCGTTCTTTTGCGCTTTGATCACGAGCTCATAGGTGCCCTCGGCCGGCAACGTATAGGTGGTGGAGAACTCGCCTGCTTCGTTGACAGAAACCTGATTCTCGCCCACGAAGACGGAGGCGGTGTTGTCGCCCACCACGCCGGAGACCGGGATGGTGGCTGACTCGACCGTGAAGTTGGCAACAGCCGGCTGCGCAACGGTGAGCTCAATCGTGGGTACGGTAATGGTGATCGGCTCTTCAAACTCGACCTGCGTCTCTTCGCCTTTTGCAGTGATGATCACGATGTCAGGCGTGACGCTCAACACGGCGGAGTCGAGGGGCTCGTCCGGAATCCAGACTTCCTCGGGGATGCTCAGCTTGACGGAGTTCTTCTCTATTTCCTTCTCCGTCACGAGCGTGCCCGCCGTGAAGCGGAAGGAGCAGTTGCGCTTGGTGTTCACGGTGATGAGGTAACCGGGATCGCCGGATTTGACGGTGGTGGCCTCAACCGTGGGTACGCGCAGGATGGGATCGCCCTTAAAGGTGCAGCTGATGAACTTCGAAAAGCTCCCGCCGTGGCGCGCCTGCACAAGGATAAAGCCGAACAGGAGAATCAGCACCACCAGCGCGCCCGCTGCGCCGATAAAAAACAGGTTGCGCTGCGGGCCCTTGCTCGCCTTGCGGGGAGAGCGCGTCCGGGGGCGGCTGTAGGCATCCGCGAACTCGTCGTACTCGTCCGCCGGATTCTTTTTTTGCGCCTGCGGTTTGGCAACCACGGGTTCCTCGACGGACGCCGAGGCGTTCATGCCGCGATGGGAACTGCGCTCCTGCACGGGGGCGGGCTGCTTCTGCACGCTCCGGTGCGGGCGCACATCATAGTCGAAATCCTCCTGCGGGGCGACGGGCGCACTCTGTTGGGCGGGCCGCGGCGCGTCAGCGGGGCGTGGATTGAAGCGCGAGAAGTAGTTTTCGGGAATATCTTCCTCGGTGACGGTGTTTGCGTCGAAATCGGGCTTTGGCCATTGGGGCGCCTTCACAAACCCCCACGCGGGCGGGGTTTCGCCCGTGGACGCAGCATAGGATTGATAGCCGGAGTCCGCCCGCACGGCGGAATCCGCATTGTCCGCTATATTGTCGGGTGTAAGCGGAGCCGCACACTGCTCGCAGTATTCGAGATAATCCTCGTTCTGCGCCCCGCAGTTCTTGCATTTCATTGAAATTTCCTCCTGAATGGGATTCATATCCATGTAATTATAGCAAATAAGAAAAAAGCTTTAAAGGCTTTCGTCGCCTTATTTTGAAAACAATGTATGAAATAGCGCTCTTGTTGCCGCAAAAGCCTGTCATGCGGAAAAAGGCTATGCTATAATAAAGCGACTTTCATGAGGAGCCATAGTATGAAAAAAATCCTTGCTGCGGCATTGCTCGTTCTCTTTACAGCCCTTTATGCTTGGGGCTGCGCAAAGGACGGCGCGCAGGCGCCGGAGGCGGAGCTGCAGGACCTTGACGGCTATTTGCTCACCGGGACCGCTCAGGGCGGCGGCCATGTGAAGAACGCCAACCTCTATTCGCTCGAGCTTGGCGAGAAGGAAGGGGACACCGTGCTGACGCTCGATTTCGTCTCCGACAGCACGCTCTCCGGACAGGGCACGCAAATGGAGGTTTCCAACCCGCCCTCCTATGAGGTCTATACGCTGGGTAAGCCCTACCGGCTTGTGATTGAGTTCAGCGCCCTTTCCTTCTGGGATTATGAGCGCGCGTTCGATCCTGCGTCCCAAACGCTCATCCAGGGACTTTTTAACCATTCGCCCGAACAGGGCGGGATGTTCCGGCTTTACCTGCAGCTCGCCAACGAGGTCGCCTTCCGTGTCGAGGAGGAGGACAGCGTGCTCACGATCGCGCTGCGCCCGATTCAAAAGGCCGAAGCGACGCCAGGGGAGACGGCCGGCGGGGATGCTGTGGATGTGCTCGCCCAGGAGTTCGCACCGCAGGGCGCCGCTTATTACGTTATCGCCAACGCTTATAGAGATTATTGCGCGGGCAGCGTTTCGTGCCCGGAGATGACGCCCGTGCTCGCCAGCAACGGCGTGAATGTGCTGCTGATCTCCGAGGCGATGAGCGCCAAGGAAGATGCCGAGGCACTCATGCAAACGATCCTCACGCGTGAGGCAAACGCGGTGGCGGCAAACTGGAGCGTCGTGCTGCTCGAGGATGGCGCGCTTCCCGCTTACACGCAGGAGATGGACTACCTCGCGGCCTACGATGTGACGCCCGCGCGAAGGGAAAGTGCGCCCGTCAAGCTTGAGGTCGTGATACCCGACGGACTCTTTCTCGCGATGACGCCGGAAAAGGACGGCCTGCTCTACAGCCGCCGCGTAATCGAATACGAGGCGGGTGGCGGAGGCACGGAATATGAGGTGCTATGCGTCGAGGACCTTTCCGGCGAAAGTCGGCAGCTGTTGGACTTTGCCTTCGAACGGGTCGAGTCCGCGCTGTACTCGCCGGATGGGCGAAGGCTCGCCGTGCTCGAGCGCAGCGGGGAGAGCGCGCACCTCTATGTGTTCGATGTG
>CAYNDC010000095.1:0-6010 GCA_964396085.1 uncultured Clostridium sp.
CCATGCCGAGGCGGTCCTCAGGGACGAACGCGAGGCTGATGCCCATTTGCTTGATTTCCTGCGGGCTTTTACCCGCAAGCTCGGTGGCCTTGTCTGCGCCAATGGGCGTATACAGCACCGAACCGCCTGGCGCCATCGGCTGCAAGCCGGCAATGGCTTCTAACAGCTCCTTCTGGCCGCTGCCGGAGATGCCGGCGATGCCAAAGAGTTCCCCGCCGCAGACGGTGAAGTTCACATCGTCCAGCTTCTTGACGCCGTCCGCATCGATGACGCTGAGGTTTTTGACGATCAGCCGCGCCCCGTGCAACGAGCATGCCGGCCTGTCGATGTTGAGCGAAACCGCACGGCCGACCATCATATCCGTCATCTCCTGGATGCAGGTGTCGCAGGTGGGAATATCCCCGATGTAGTGGCCCTTGCGCAGCACCGCGACGCGGTCGGATATTTCCATGACCTCGTGCAGTTTGTGCGTGATGATGACGATCGACTTGCCATGCGCCTTCATGTTGCGCATGACGGCGAAGAGCTTCTCCGTCTCCTGCGGCGTGAGCACCGCCGTAGGCTCGTCGAGAATGAGGAAATCCGCCCCGCGATAAAGCACCTTGACGATTTCAAGGGTTTGCTTCTCGGAAACGGACATGTCGTAAACTTTTTTATCCGGGTCGATCACGAAGCCATATTTATCGCAAATCTCCCTGACGGCAGCGCGCACGCGCTTGAGATCGATCAGCTTCTTCTCGTTGAGGCCCAAGATGACGTTCTCTGCCGCGCTTAAAATATCCACGAGCTTGAAGTGCTGGTGAATCATGCCGATGCCCAGATCGAACGCATCGCGCGGCGAGGTGATGGACACCTTTTGGCCGCACACATAAATCTCCCCATCATCTGGCAGATAGATGCCGGAGAGCATGTTCATGAGCGTGGTCTTACCGCTTCCGTTTTCTCCCAGAAGGGATAAAATTTCGCCGTGACGAATCTCAAGCGAGACCTTGTCGTTGGCGACAACTTCTCCGAAGGTCTTTGTGATATTGACCATACGGATTGCGCATGAAGTTTCCAAGCGAGTCTTCCTTTCAGATTTTAATTGAGGTGTATGCATTATGTTATCATGCAAAAGCTTTGATGTAAATAAAAAATCTTTTAGGTTTTCCAAAAACTTAAGAGCCGCCACACCCGCTTTTCACGCGGCATGCGGCGGCTTTGAGTATGCAAGGATTCCATGTGTTCCGGGTTCCGGCGCGAAGCTCTGCCCCGCTACCCCGCCAAAGGGAAGATCCCTTTTCAGCGGCGCCGTTTGCGTATTCGGCGTGAAACTGCGGGGTTGCGAACGCCCTTGGCAACAAGCGAGAGACCAAGCGAAGCCCCGTTTATTTTCCCCTACGCCTTGAGGTCGGCCACGTCGACAGGCACGCCCGCCTGGGAAAATGCCGGCTGCCCGGCGGCGAGTTTTGCCGCGCACCAGGCGAGGTTGCGGCCGTGGCTGACGGCGTCGGGCGCAAGGCCAAGGTATTCTGCGCTCAGCTCGGAAATATCCCGCACCGCGCGAAGGCCGTATCGTTGTTTTGCCGCGGCAAAGCAGCCGTTATCCGGGCCAACCAGGAGAGAGCCGTTGCTCGTCTCACACGCCAGGACGCGCACCCCCGGGTAGGGGTCCACCGCGCAGACGAACACCGTGCCGCTCGGCCAAGCCAAGAGCTGATCGGCCATCATGCATGCGGCCTCGGCGATGTCGAAGCGCAGCACGTCGTTGGACAGTTCGTATACGGGAAGGGCGGGTTCGACGCGTTTGATGACGCCCGTCATCGCGCCGGAGCCGTTGCCATCCCCAAAGTCTGAAAGGAGAACCAGCGCGGGGTAGGCCATCTCAACCCTCCTTGACGATTTCGAGCATCCATTCGTAGCCGCCCTCGACGCCGTAGGTGCGCGCAAAATCGCGCCGGTTCATGGCGAGCCCCATGGAGCCGGAGGAGCTGTTGTAGAGAATTTCCCCATCCGGCGGCGCGTAGCCGAAGGAGCGGTGGTAGAGGATGGCTTTATCGAAAAACACCTGCTCCCCGTGGCGGACCGTGACGTGCACGGCATCCCCTTGTGCGATGCCGGTTTTTTCAAAGTCCTCGATGCGAATGTTGGTTTCGAGGTTGCCAAACGGCTCCATGATCTCCGTCACGCAGCCGGTTGCGGCGTTGTGCGCGATGGTAACCGGCGGGGCTGTAAACGTCACGATTTCCGATACCGGATAGGCAGGCCCCACGCCGGCAAAATCGATCACGCCCGCAGCGAGCTTCGCCGCACAATAGGCGAACAGATCCCGCCCGTGGAAGATGCTCGTCTTTTCGGTGCCCTTGAGGCGGTTAACCGTTTCGTCGATCTCGCGCACTTCGTCGATGCCGTACTCGTTAAACAGCGCTGTCAGGCTGCCGTTGTCCGGGGTGACGATATAGTAGCCGTTTTTCGTTTTTGCCACGCACGCGCGGCGCGCAGTGCCCACCCCGGGGTCCACGACCGAGACGAAGATGGTGCCCTCAGGCCAGAACGGAACCACGCTCTTGAGGTGCGAGGATGCGCGCTCGATATTGAATTTCGGAATGTTATAGGCGATGTCAAACACCTCGAGCGAGGCGTCAATGGTTTTGCAAACGCCGAACATTGCGCCGCTGGAAACGCCGAAGTCCGTTTGCATGGCGATGCATGGTTTCCCCATCTTTCAATTCTCCTTCCGCTTGATAATGGATATTTTATAATCGGAAAAGCGCTCGCCGGGGTTGAAGATATCCGGCAGGAACTTTTCGGCAAAGCTGCGTTGATTGAGGCTCAACGAGATGTATGGGCTGGTGCTGCCGTTGTAGAGGATGGGCTCCCCCTCCCGGACATAGCCAAACGAGCGGTGGTAGAGCACGTTTTGCTCAAAGAGCGTGGTTTCGCCCTTTGTGAGCTTCACATGCACGACGTCGCCCAGTTGGATGCCCGTTTGCTCAAAGTCGTCCACATGGATGTTGGTGCCGGCGCCCCCGAAGTGCTTGAGGCAGCCCGCGATTTCGCCGTAGGCGACTCCCTCCCCTACCGTGCCGCGCGTCACTTCAAAGGTGACGATCTCCTCAACCGGATAGGCGGGGCCTACGCCCGCATAATCGATGAGGCCCGCAGCAAGCTTAGCGGCGCAGTAGGCAAACACATCGCGCCCGTGGAAGGTGCCCGCTTTTTCGCTACCGGCAAGGCGGTTGACGCGCTCGTCGATCTCGCGCACCTCAACGACATCCTCTCGCAGGGCCGTAAGCGTGCCGTTATCGGGCGTAACGAGGAAACTGCCGTTGGCCAGGCGGGCGACGCATCCGCGCCGCGCCGTGCCGACCCCGGGGTCTACCACCGAAACGAATACCGTGCCCGGCCGCCAGTACGGGATGGTGTCGGCAAGCAAAAACGAAGCCTGCCGCATATCAAACGGGCGGATTTCATGGTTGAGATCATAGATATCCAGCTCTGCATCGACCATTTTGATGACGCCGTACATGGAGCTGACGAAACCGGTCGAGAGGCCAAAGTCCGTTTGCAAAACGATGTTGGGTTTCATAGAGCGGCCGTATCCTTTCTAACAGGGATATTTTCGATTGTGATGCGGTAGGCGCCGACCCCCTCCGGGAGCTTTTGGCGCTCCTGCATATAAGCCTGCGTAAAGCTCTCGCGGTTGAGGCCAAGGCCCACATAGCCGGTGCTGCCGTTAAAGAGAATGGGCGAACCTAGCGCGGTATAGCCAAAGGAGCGATCGTAGAGCACGGGCTCATCAAAGCAGGTTTTTTCGCCGAGCGTCATGCGCACGCGCACCGTTTGCCCCAGTTGGATGCCGGTTTGTTCCATCCGAACGATGGGCAGCGACAGGTTGATGTTGCCAAAGTTCTCCATGACGCTGAGAACCCCGCAGGAGGCGTAGCCCTCGCGAACCTCCACCCCCGGCAGGATCAGGCGAACGGCCTGCTCCACCGGATAAACGGGGCCAAGGTCCTGTTCGTCCATCGTGCCGTTTGCCAGGCGCGCCGCGAAATACGCATAGGGGTCCATATCCCCTGGAGCGCTTTGCAAATCGAGCCTGCGGATCGATTCCAGCCCAAAGTTCTCGAGCCACATGGTGAGCAGGCCGTTATTGGGCGCGAGGATGATCTTCCCGTCGTACGTGCGCGCGGCGCAAGGAGGATTCCCGCCCGCGGCGCGCGCGACAAGGCAGAGGTAAACCGTGCCCGCCGGGAAAAAGGGCAGCGAGTTATACAGCAAAGTACCCGCAACCTGAATGTTGCCGCGTGGGCAGCGGTGGTTTGCAAAATCCACCTCGAGGGATGGATCCACGCGCTTGATGGTGCCCGCGAGCTTCGCCGCGCGCCCATCCGCCGTGCCGTAATCCGTTTCGATGGCAAGCACGCGCATGCGCATAGGTTCCCTCACGCCTTTCCCACAACGAGTTTCCATTCGGGGCCAAAGCCCACGCCGAAATCGCATGTGAAGTTGCCCTGGTTTTTCGCGATCATCACGTTGCTCGTCTCGGAGCTGAACACGAAAATCGCGCCCTTTTTCACATAGCCAAAGCTCTTTTCAAGCGGCACCACATCGTCGAACACGACGCGCTCCCCCTCGGTGAGGGTCACATGCACGCTGTCCCCATACTCCATGCCGTTGTCATGCAGCCAGCTAAAGGGGATGTTCGTTCCCACAAGGCCGAAATGCTCGCTGGCCTCCAGAACCATGCCGAACACCCGCCCGTTTTCCACGCCCGGGCGCAGATAAGGCGCCATGACGATCTCCTCGACGGGATAGGCGGGACCGACGCCCTCAAAATCGATTTCTCCGGCAGCGAGGCGCGCCGCGCAGTACGCGTATACGTCGCGCCCGTGGAAGATGTGCACGTCGCGCGTGGTTGGGTAGCGGTTGACGCTCTCGTCGATCTCCCGAACGGCAACGATTCCCAGCTGCTCTTTAATATAGGTGAGGGTGCCATTGTCCGGCGTCACGATGAAGCTGCCGTTTTCGAGCTTGGCTACACAGCTTTTGCGCGCCGTGCCCACGCCCGGATCCACGACCGAAACGAACACCGTGCCCGCCGGCCAATAGGGAACGGTATACATGAGCGCATCGGAGGCGTTGAGCACATCAAAGGGGCGGATGGCATGCGTGCTGTCAAACGGCTCCAACTCAGGGGAGACCTGGCGGCAGACGCCCTTCATGGTCGAAACGGAAATGTTGTCCACGCCGAAGTCGGTTTGCATAACGATTGCGGGTTTCCTGTACTCCATATCAAAGTTATCCTTTCGCCGGCCCTTAGGCCAATGCTTTTATTGTGTCTCAATCAAACCATTTGAGGAAAAAGAGCGTATCAAAAATATTGGTTTGCACGATGTCCTCAGGGCGCACGAAGGGGCACCACATGGTGACGGGATACGGGTTGATGATTTTGAAGGCAATGATGTAAAAGATCGTGCCCGCCGCCAGAACGATGCAAAAGGCGCGGGTAATCCGGTCCGCGCGCGTAAGCGCGTGCTCCGCGAACCAGGTGCGCTTCTTGCAGCGGCCAAAGCCGCGCAGGTCCATGGCGTTTGCAATGCTCTCCACACGCCCGAAGGAAGAGAGTATCAGCGGGGCAAGCATCGTGCCCGTATATTTCAAGCGCTTGAAAACGGAGGCGCGCTTGGCATCCAGCTCCACGCCGCGCATCATCATGGAGGTGCGAATATCGATGAAGCGCTTGGCGATATCGGGAATGGTGCGATAAGCAAGGGAGACGATGATGCATACCTTGTAGGGCAGGTGAAGGAAGTTGAGCCCGGAGGCAAACTCCGAGGGTGTCGTCATCAGCGCAAAGGTCATGACGACCGCAAAGGAGGCGAGGCGCTTGACGAAGGTGACCAGAATGTACCAGAGGGTCTCCTTGGTCACATAGAGTTTTTGCGAGATCTGCCAGATGATCGTTTGGGTGCCCACATGGATCTGCCCCACGTTGGGGGAAACGAGGATGAGCATGATGGAGCCG
>CAYNDC010000096.1:0-5986 GCA_964396085.1 uncultured Clostridium sp.
AGCCGGCGATGCGTACATCCTGCTCGCTCAAACCGTCGTTTGCGTCGATTACGATGAGCGCAACATCTGCGCGGCGGATGGCCGCAAGCGAGCGGATCACGCTGTAACGCTCGATGCTTTCATCCTCGATGGCGCGCTTGCGGCGGATTCCTGCTGTATCTACCAGAAGATAGTCCTGCCCATTCCAGCGGAAGGGAGAATCGATTGCGTCCCGCGTTGTGCCGGGAATCGCGCTGACAATCGAGCGTTCGCTGCCAAGCAGAGCGTTGGTAAGGCTCGATTTGCCGACATTGGGTTTTCCCACGACAGCGATGTTGGTAACGCCCTCGTTTGGGTTTGCCTCCACTTTGGGGAAATATTTGACCACCTCGTCGAGCAGGTCGCCAAGACCCAAACCCTGCTCCGCGGAAATGATGATCGGCAGGCCGATGCCCAGCTCGTAGAACTCGTATTCCGCCTCGGCGAACTTCGGATGATCTACTTTATTAACGCCCAATACGACGGGCTTTTTCGAGCGGCGCAAAAGATCCGCCACCTCCGTATCCGAGGCGGTAAGGCCTTCGCGCCCGTCTACCAAAAAGATGATCACATCCGCCGTTTCGATGGCAAGCTCCGCCTGGCGCCGCATCTGCTGGCTGATGATATCCTCCTTCATCGGCTCGATGCCGCCCGTATCGATGAGCGTGAAATGATAATCCAGCCACTCCGCATCGCCGTAGATGCGATCGCGCGTCACGCCCGGCGTATCCTCGACGATGGCGACGCGTTTGCCGATAATTTTGTTGAAGAAGGTCGACTTGCCGACGTTTGGCCGGCCCACGACCGCCACAAGGGGTTTTGCCATTTTACACCTCTTTCAATGCATTGAACAATCCATAAACGAACGCTTCCCCATCCACCGCGTTGAGCGGCCACACAGGTAGACCAATCTCGTCCTGGAGCCAGACGAGCGAGTGCCCGTCGAGAAAGACGTCCTCTCGTTCGCGCAGCATGTCGTCCGGGATGACGAGCGCCTCGCCAAGAATGCGCCCTTTGAGTTGAGCTGCGATATCCCCGGCGGTGACAAGACCCGCCACCGTTACGCTGTGGCCAAAGAAATCGTTCTCCACGGTATTCAGGTCAAATACGATGTTGAACGCTGCGAGCTTTTCCATCAGCGGCGCGAGAAACGTGTGCGCTGAGACGCCGGTCGCACCGCTGACACGACGCAGTTGCGGGAGCTTCTCCATCGCGACGAGTGCGTCGTTAAACTCCCGTTCGAACTTGCGCAGAAGTCCTACGCCGTTTTCAAGCTGCAAAAAATCATCATATTCATCATAGTATGGCAACTCGCGCCCGGCGAGTATGTATAGCTCGTCCGCCGCATAGACGAAACCCCGGCCTGTCTCCAGGCGTGCTTTTTTTGAAAATGCTTCGATGTAATCAATCATCACCGCAGCCTCGCTACCCGTAATGCTGCGCAGCGAAGCGAGATCCTCCCGAAAGCGCGTGAGCCCAACCGGCACGACTGCTACGCTCTGCGCCGCCGGGGAAAGCGCATAAAGCTCTTCAATGCTCCTCTCGAGCAATTTCCCATCGTTGATGCCGGGGCATACGACGATCTGCGAATGGAAGCGCAACCCCGCATCGTGAAGCGCCGTAAGGCGTTCGAGAATGCGATCCGCAGTGGGGTTGCGCATCATGGCCTTTCGAACCTCGCCGTCCGTCGCATGCACGGAAACATAAAGCGGGCTTACACGGCGGTGCAGCATGCGCGCAAACTCCTCGTCCGAAACATTCGTGAGCGTCACATAATTGCCCATGATAAGGGAAAGGCGCCAGTCGTCATCCTTAAAATGCAGCGTCTCGCGACCACCCCGGGGAAGCTGGTCGATGAAGCAAAACAAGCAATGGTTGCGGCAAGCGCGAACGGGCGTCATGAGGGAAGTAGAGAAATTCAGGCCCAATGGCTCATAAACTTCTTTCTCGATTCGATATTCGGCCTTATGGCCGGAATCGTCTTCAACGACAATGTGCAGCCGGTTGGTCGCGCTTAAATGCTCATAATCGATGATATCCTCAACGTCTTCGCCGTTGATGGATACGAGCAAAACGCCGGGGGCGATCCCTGAGGCGTGGGCGGGTGATTGGCTATCTACCGAAGTGATCCGGTGTTTAGGCGACAAATGTTTCAACGTCATATACTGATTATATCAAAGTCGGTTGAAATTGTACATTCCCGAGCAATATGATAGAATGACGACGGTCGGAGGTAGAAAAATGCCTAAGTTCATTTTGGTGCCGGATTCCTTTAAAGGCACCATGAGTTCCAGCGAAGTATGCGCGGCAATGGCGCGCGGGATACGCCGCGTGATGCCGGAGGCATGCATCCATGCCCTGCCCGTTGCCGATGGCGGCGAGGGCAGCGTGGATGCGTTCTTAGGCGCAGTGGGTGGAACCAGGCACACAGTCGAGGTTTGCGGCCCTTATTTTGAAAAAATCCAAGCGCATTACGGCATTCTTGATGATGGCAAAACAGCCGTTGTTGAAATGGCGGCCTGCGCGGGGCTCCCCCTTGTATACAACAAAAAGGATCCCTCGCGAACCACGACCTACGGCGTGGGCGAACTGATGCTGCATGCCGCCGGCGCCGGTTGTGAGAGGCTCATCATGTGCCTTGGTGGCAGCGCCACCAACGACGCGGGCTGCGGCGCGGCGGCTGCCGCCGGCGTGCGTTTCTACGATAAAAATGGCCGGCAGTTTATCCCCGTGGGCGGCACGCTCGAAGAGGTCGTGCTCATCGATGTTTCCGGCATCTCCCCCGCCCTTTCGGGGGTAGAAATCATCACGATGTGCGATGTTGATAATCCGCTTTATGGCGAAAGCGGCGCAGCCTATGTTTTTGCGCCGCAGAAGGGCGCGAGCGCGCAGATGGTACGCCTGCTTGACGATGGCCTTCGATCGCTTGCCAAAGCAGCCAAAGCGGAGGACATTGCACGGGCGGCCGGCTCCGGCGCGGCGGGCGGAATGGGTTTTGGCATGCGCATCTTTTTCGCTTCGCGCTTGCGCATGGGTATCGAAACCGTGCTCGACATCACGGGTTTCGATGCGCTCTTGTGCGGCGCGGACTATGTGCTTACCGGCGAAGGGCGCATCGACCCGCAGAGCATGCACGGCAAGGTGGTCATCGGCGTAGCCGGGCGGGCGAGACGTGCGGGAGTACCCGTCATCGCAGTTGTAGGCGACATCGCCGATGGCGTTGAGGAAGCCTACGATATGGGTGTAACGGCGATCTTCAGCATCAACCGCGTTGCGCTCGCACGCGACATGGCTCGCAGGCGTGCCCCGCGCGACCTGGAGCTAACGGTAGCGGACATCGCGCGTTTGCTCAGGCAATAAAGCGCCAAAACGGCAGGATGCTCCAGAATCCCCTTGTTTCCGCAGGGGGATGTTTTATTCCCCGGTTTGCTTTTGCTGCAGCGCGCATTGGCCGGCGCAAAAAACGAACGTGCGAGTCTTTTGCTTCACGCTTGACAACGCTTTTGCGCCCGGGAAAACAGTCGTGCCAGTTAGCGAAGCTGGGGCTTATTCTCACGAGGTATGGCAGGATCGACAACCATGGTATAACGCTTGCTTGCGCACTTATGCGCCGCTTGTTATACGCGCGCATATAATGCTTGGGGTGATGATTTTGGACCCGTGCGAACTCAATGTCGCGATTGCGGCCTTAAGCAATCATTTTTATTCTACCCTCTCACGGGAAGACTTTGTTTTCCTGAGCATTTTTCTGAGGGAATTGAGCAAATCCATGATCGGCATGACGATATTCGAGGATATTTGCGACAAGCATACATAAGCTGCTCCTTGTTAAGGCCCATCGCTCTACCCGTAAAACACGATGGCCAAATTCACCAAGTATGGTATACTGTGATGAATTACTCTTATACGATCAGGAGAAATGCTTATGCGCGCAAAAGAACCAGAAGCCGAGAGCCTTCGTCCTACCCTTGCTCAAAAGCTGACGCATCGCAAGCTACACAAGCCCAATTACATCGTTTACAGAATCCTCTCCTTCGCGGTTCTCAAGCTGATGCTTGAGAAGAAATATGGCGTGACGTATACCTATAAAGTGAACCCGCGGGAGATCAAAGCGCCGTTCATCGTTGTGGGCAACCATGCCTCCCGGCTGGATTACATATTCGCTACCCTCGCCTTTCTTCCGCATTCTCTCAACTACGTGGCGGGCTATAACGAGTTTTTCCGCTCCCACCTTGCCTTTATCTTCCGGCTGGCGCAAGCCATTCCCAAGAAGAACTTCGTCACCGACATTTACACGATCAAGGAAATCAAGCGCGTTACGCGCGGCAAGGGGAACGTCATTCTCTTTCCCGAGGGGATGAGTTCCATTTCCGGCGGGAATCAGCCCTGCGCGATTGCGAGCGGAAAATTGTTAAAGCATATGGGGCTGCCGGTTCTTCGCCTTGGGATTGCGGGTGGCTATCTGACAAGCCCGAAGTATTGCCTCGATGAACGCCCCGGCCGCGTGGACGTCGAGGTTGATATGCTCTTCACCCCGGAACAGCTTGCCGCGCTTTCCGAAGACGAAGTCCAAACAGAGCTCAACCGCGCGATCCATCATGACGACTACGAATGGAATAAGACCGCGCGCGTGCGCTTTGAGGGCAATGGACACATGGCGAAAAACCTGCATAACATGCTCTATTGGTGCCCGCGCTGCGGCGCGGAGTACACCATGCGCGATGAAGGGAACCGAATTTATTGCGCGAGCTGCGGCAATGGCGCAGTGCTCAACGAATACTATGATCTCCTGCCTTTCGATGAGGCGTGCGTCATCCCCGAAACGCCGCGCGTCTGGTGGGAGATGCAACGCGCAAACGCGCGGGAGCTGATTAAGGATGAGGCGTTTATTCTGCGCGAACAGGTGAAACTTGGCACGCTACCACCATACGAATATCTCAAAAACCAAAACACCAGCGAGATTACGGGTGAGGGAACACTCACGCTCACGCGTGCGGGCTTATCTTTCGAGGGCACGCGGGACGGACGGCCGTTCTCCTTCTCAGTCGACGCAAAAAACCTGCCAACCTACGGGATGTGTACGGATATGTCCCGTTTTTATACGTTTGTGGATGGCGAGTTCCTGGAGTTCTTCCCCGCGGGCGACACGGTTGCCCAATGGCTGCTCGTCACGGAGGAAAACCACCGACATATGGGTGGCCTGTGGAAGGATTTCACATCCAATCGTTGATTTGACGTTTACGCCCGCTCCTGTTGAGGGCGCGTCTCAAGACGCGTCCTTTCTCTATTTTCGATTCCTTGTTGATTCAAAGACGATGATCATCTTTACAAATACAACTTATAGTTGTATTATAAGCATGAGGTGAACGCGATGTTTTCAAAGAAACTGAAACAGCTACGCAAGGAGCATGCGCTTACGCAAGGTGAGCTTGCGGCGCATTTTTGCGTGACGCAGCAGGCGCTCGCCAAATGGGAAGCTGGGCTATCGCTGCCCGCGCCGGCGATGCTCTCCCGCATCGCTGGCTTTTTTGGCGTGACGACAGACTATCTTTTGGATTTGGCAGATCGCTTCGCCTCGCCCGGGCCGGTATCACAGGTGCGCATCGTTGGCACCGTGAAGGCCGGATACGACGGTTTTGCCTTTGAGGAGGATCTTGGCTTTGCCCCGGCAGAAGTAAGGAATGCAGAGGACTACCGCTGCCTGATCGTCAAGGGCGACTCCATGGCGCCCTATATCCGCGAAGGGGATATCGCCCTCGTCCATCTCCAATCCACATTAAAAAACGGCGACCTGGGTGTGGTCATCTATGGCGAAAACGAGGCGACGCTGAAGAAATACCATTGTTCGGACAAAACGGTCACCCTCGTTGCGTTTAATGAGGCGTATACGCCGCTCACGCTGCGCGATCAGGAACTGGAGAGGCTTCACATCTTCGGTAAAGTCGTGAAAACCAGCACCAATTGGTAA
>CAYNDC010000097.1:0-5828 GCA_964396085.1 uncultured Clostridium sp.
ATTGTGAGCATCTTCATCACCTTTGCTCTGCTCTATTGGGTCGGCATGGCGCGCATCATCCGCGGCCAGGTGCTCATGCTCAAAAAGCAGGAATATATTACTGCGGCAACGGTGCTGGGCGCTTCAAAGAAGCGCATCATCCAAAAGCACCTTTTGCCCAACAGCGTAGGCCAGCTGGTTGTCACCACCTGCCTGCAAATCCCTTCGGCGATCTTCCTGGAGTCCTTCCTCTCCTTCTTGGGGCTTGGTATTTCCGCCCCCATGGCGAGTCTTGGCTCCATGTGCTCGGACGCCATTGATACCATAACGGTTTATCCGCACCGGCTGCTGTTCCCCGCGATCATTCTCAGCTTCCTCGTGCTCTCGCTCAATTTGGTCGGCGATGGCATGCGGGACGCGCTGGATCCGCGGCTGAAGAAATAGGGGGCGTACGGAATGAACGACAAGCTGTTAACAATCAAAAATCTTCAAGTTTCGTTTTTTACTCCCGTTGGCGAGGTAAAGGCCGTCAACGGCATCGACTACTCGCTGGGATACAACGAGGTGATGGGCATCGTGGGCGAGTCCGGCTCGGGGAAGAGCGTGGAAGCGTATGCCGTCATGGGCTTGCTGCAAAACCCCGGCCGCGTGACCGGCGGCAGCATCCTGTTTGAAGGGGAGGACATCCTCTCCTACGACGAAAAGCAGATGACGGACCTGCGCGGGAACAAGATCAGCATGATCTTCCAGAACCCCATGACCTGTTTGAACCCCGTGTATACCATCGGCAACCAGCTTGTGGAGTCGCTGACCTGCCACGATGCGCAGATCTCAAAGGCGGATGCGAAAAAGCGCGCGATCGAAATGCTCGAGCTCGTGGGCATCAACAATGCCGAGAAGCGCTTTGATCAATATCCGCACGAGTTTTCCGGCGGTATGCGCCAGCGCGTAATGATCGCCATGGCGCTCATTTGCAACCCCAAGCTGCTGATTGCCGACGAACCAACCACAGCTCTGGACGTGACCATTCAGGCGCAGATCATCGAGTTGATGAAGGGGCTGCAAAAGAAGACGGATATGTCCATCATCTTCATCACGCACAACCTGGGCGTCGTCGCGGAAATCTGCGACAGGGTGACCGTCATGTACGCCGGGCACGTCATGGAGCAGGGCGCGGTCAACGATATTTTCTATCATCCCAAGCATCCCTACACAAAGGGTCTGCTGCGCTCCATGCCCAGGCTAGATGTGCAGTGCCACGAGCGCATGATTCCCATCGAAGGCACGCCCGTCGACCTGCTCGACCCGCCCAAGGGCTGCAGCTTTGGCCCGCGCTGCGAGCATTGCATGAAGATTTGTCTCACAAACGTTCCTCCGCTGGTGGAAACCGGCGAAAACGGCCACATCTCCGCCTGCTGGCTGCACGTCAAACAGGCCGCGGCTAAGAAGGAGGCCAAGTAACATGGAAACGGAACGCACGAAGATCCTCGAAATCGAAAAGCTGCGCAAGTATTTCCCCGTCAAGGCGGGCCTGTTCCGCAAGAACTACGTGCAGGCGGTGCAGGATGTTTCGCTCCATATTTATAAGGGGGAAACGCTCGGCATCGTTGGTGAATCCGGCTGCGGGAAGACCACGCTTGGCAGGACGATCCTGCGTTTGTACGAGCCGACATCCGGCAAAATCGTCTATGGAGGCGAAACCCTCTTTGACAGCGAGAAGAAAATCGCCGTCAAAATGTTGCCGTACTGCCGGAAAATCCAGTTGATTTTTCAGGACCCCTCCGCATCGCTCGACCCGCGCATGACGGTTGGCGAAATCGTGGGCGAGGCGCTGGATATCCATAAGCTCACATCGAGCAAGGCGGAGCGCACCGCGCGCATCAGCCGCCTGCTCGAGGACGTGGGTCTCAACTCCGAGCATTCCAACCGCTTCCCGCACGAGTTTTCCGGCGGGCAGCAGCAGCGCATCGGCATCGCCCGGGCGCTGGCGGTGGAGCCCGAGTTCATCGTTTGCGACGAGCCCATCAGCGCACTGGATGTCTCTATCCAGTCGCAGGTGATCAACATGCTCGAGGACCTTCAGCGGGAGCGCGGATTGACCTACCTGTTCATCGCGCACGACCTCTCCGTGGTCCGGCATATTTCAAACCGCATCGGCGTCATGTACCTGGGGTGCCTGGTGGAGCTTGCCGAGAGCTACGAGCTATGCAACAAGCCCATTCACCCCTATACGCAGACGTTGCTATCCGCCGTTCCTCTCCCCGATCCGCAGAGGAACAGGCAACGGCAGCGTATTTTGCTCGAAGGCGATATTCCAAGCCCCCTCAACCCGCCCTCCGGCTGCCGCTTCCACACGCGCTGCCCCTACGCGATGCCCGTTTGCAAAGAGCAGGAACCTGTGTTCAAGGAGTATGCGCCCGGCCATTACGCGGCCTGCCATAAGCTCGAGCTTTCCTGAGCGAGCGCCCCGCATTCCATTGTTACAACGCCGCATGCGTTGCCCCAGGCACAGGAAGACGCCGGCGGTTTGTAAATACACCTAAAATAACAAGGAGGAAACAAGATGAGAAAAACGTTTGCGTTGCTAATGAGCATTCTGATGGTTCTGTCGATCTTCGCTGCTTGCACGGGGACCGATAAGCCCGCGGAAACGACCCCGCCTCCCGTCACTGAGCCGACTGTCGCACCGACCGAGGAAGTGACCCTTCCGATGACCTCGGGCGAAGGCGGCGGCTTCCCCATGAGCCCGCTGTATTTCTATACCAACATGTATTGCTTGCATGAGGGTGTCGAGAACGTGTGGTACACGCCGTTTGGATACTTCTTCTTCATCGGCGCGACCGGCAAGACGGACATCACCGCCTGCATCGCCTCAGAGCCTGAGACCATCGATCCGGGCCTGATCAGCTCCGTCGACGGTTCCACCTACACGCAGCATCAGTTTGAAAACCTGATGAAGTACACCACCACCGGCGAGCAGTTCCAGGATGACCCCTCCGTGCTTAACACCGAAACCGTGTACGGCATGGCGGCCTCCCACACTGCCACCACGAATGACGACGGCACCGTGACCTACACCTTCACGCTGCGCGACGCCAACTGGAGCGACGGCAAGCCCGTTACGGCGAACGACTTCGTTTACGCCTGGCGCCGCCTCGTCAACCCCGCCACCGCGGGCGACTACGGCTACATTCTCGACGGCATCGTCGTGAACGCGGCCGAAGTCCAAGCCGGCACGGTTGCCCCCGAAGAATTGGCCGTCGTTGCGCTCGACGAGAAGACCCTCGAGGTCAAGCTCGTTGCGGAATGCCCCTACTTCCTCGAGCTGTGCGCTTTCTCCAGCCTCATGCCCCTGCGTGAGGATGTCGTCGAAGGCAATGCTACCTGGACCGATCCGGCGAGCATCGTCGTCAACGGCCCGTACATGATGACCGAGTGGGTACACGACAGCTACATCAAGATGGCCAAGAACCCCGCTTACTATGATGCCGCCAACGTGGTTGGTCCCGAGACCATCACCTTCCACCTCAGCGACAGCGAGACCGCCATCCTTTCCGCTTACCAGGCCGGCGAATATGACTTCATCGAGAACTTCCCGGCGGACATGATCGAGAGCCTGCGTGCGAGCGGCGATTGCTTCATCAACGATTACGTCGGCACGTACTTCCTCTACCTGAGTGCCAAGAACATCCCCGATTGGCGTATCCGCGCTGCCATCACGCTCGTCATCGATCGTGAGAACATCGTGACGAACGTCACCCAGGGGGGCCAGGTTCCCGCGACGGGCTTTGTCGCCGCCGGCATCACGGACAGCGAGGGCACGAACTTCGCCAACAAGTCCTCCGAGACCATTCCTGTTATGTGGAAGTGGCTCCAGGATAACCTCGGCACCGCGCTGGGCCTTGACCTGACCTCTTATGACGACCGCTGCGAGCTTGCAGAATACCTCGTTGAGCAGGCTTCCAACGATGGTTATGACACCGCGGCAACCATCTACTACTACTTCAACACCTCCGCGCCCATCAAACCATCGCGGAAGCCGTGCAGAGCGACGTCAAGACCGTCCTTGGCCTCAACCTCGAGCTTGCCAACCAGGATTGGAACGTCTACACGACGGGCCTTGCAGAGAATGCCTTCGGCCTTGCGCGTCTTGGCTGGATTGCCGACTATAACGACGCCATCACCTACCTCGAACTGTTCGCGGAAGGCAACTCCTACAACTACGGCGAGTGGGTCAATGCCGAGTACACCGGCTTGATCGCCCAGGCCAAGACCCTGCCGGGTGGTGTTGATCGCGATGCGCTGCTCTACGCAGCCGAGCCGATCCTCTTCGGCGGCACGATGGCTGACTAATTCCCCTTAAAACACCAACGTATTCTCAAGTAATAAGGGCTGCCGCACGGTTTCTTCGTGCGGCAGCCTCCTTTTTGTGCGCTTGCCGGTCGCTGCGCGTCGAGCGCGGTCTGACAAGCGCCTCATGTGGCTTTTGAAGCGATGGTCCCGCCGCAAGAGCGGCCGTGGCTCACCATCGATGCGGCGTTCCCCTTCCCGCGCTTACTTGCCCTAGCCGTCGTAGCGAAGCGCCTCGATGGGGTGCTTGCGGGCGGCCTTGTTGGCGGGGTAGAGACCGAAAATGAGGCCGATGCCGGAGGAGAAGCTCACCGCGAGCACCACGGTGGAAAGCGACATCGAGAAGGAAATGCTGCCCGCGATGATGGTGATGACCTCCAGCAGAACCCACGAGAACAGCAGCCCGAAGGTGCAGCCAAAGAGGCTAAGCAGCAGCGCTTCGATGAGAAACTGCGTCATGATGCTCCCGCGCCCCGCGCCGATGGCCTTTCGGATGCCGATTTCCTTCGTGCGTTCCGTTACGGACACGAGCATGATGTTCATGATGCCAACGCCGCCCACCAGCAGCGAAATGGCGGCAATGCCCCCCAGAAGCAGCGTGAGCGTGCCGGTAACCGAATCGAGCGCATCCGCGATGGAGGACATATTGATCAGCGTGAATGCGTCCTCATCCTGCGAGAAACGGCGCAGCATAAACTGCTTGAGCGCCTGCTCCGCGGCATCCGTGCCCTCCGCATCCGCGGGAGAGGCATAGATCGTCGTCAGGTAGGGGTTGCCCGTCATGCTCGCCTCCACCGTGAAGGGCACATAAACCGCAAGGCCGCTCATCATGCCGGCCATCATCGAGCTTTCCGCCTCGAGAACGCCCACCACGAGAAAGGAGCGCCCGTCGAGGCTCAAGGTTTCGCCCACGACCTCCGTGCGGCCGAAAAGTTCCTCTGCCGCGTCGTTGGAGAGGACGGCGACATACACGCTGTTCTCCACATCCGTAGTTTTGAGGAAACGCCCGTGGGCAAGCTCCAAGCCACGGATATCATAGTATGCAGCGGTCGTGCCCGTAACGGACACCGAAGCCGCATTGTAGCCGTATTTGGCGTTGGCGTTCATGCTGCCCGCGGGCGCTGCCTGAGAGACAGCCTCGAGGCTTTGGATTTCCGCCAGGTTTGAAAGGCGCAGGGGGTTTCCCTTATCATCCGCCACGGACACGACGATCATGTCGTTGCCCAGGGAGGTTATCTCGTTTGTTACGGCGCCTGTCGCTCCATTGACGAGGGAGACCATCACCACGAGCGCGGTTACGCCGATGATGATGCCAAGCATCGTGAGGAAGGAGCGCATTTTGCTCGAGAAGATCGCGCCCAACGCCATTTTGAGAGATTGTATAAACACTATCGCACCTCCTCCACGCGTCCGTCCATAATGCGCACGCTTCGCTGCGCAAGGCAGGCGATGCGCTCGTCATGCGTGATGAGCACGATCGTGTTGCCCGCCTCGTGCAA
>CAYNDC010000098.1:0-502 GCA_964396085.1 uncultured Clostridium sp.
AACGGCAACGTCACCATCAACGGCGGCAGCCCCGTTTGCGTGCTCAAAGGGTCGATTTATTCCACGGGGAAGATCGATTTCAACAACAGCGTGCAGGTCGATGGCTTCGTCTTTGCCAAGGGCGACATCAATTTCAGGGGAGCGATGACGCAGGTCAACGCCAACTCGGAGGTGTGCATCTATTCTCAAACGGGGAACATCTACATCAGCACGGCCGGAAACGAGATCCACGGCATCGTGTACGCGCCCAAAGGGAGCGTGAACATCGTTGGCGGCACCACGAACTTCTACGGCAGCATCATCGGATATACCATTGCCGGTATCCCGGCCGATTTCAACATTCTGCCGCCGGATAATGATTTTGACTTTTTGCCCGAAGGCGCGCCTGTCATCCGTTTGATTCGCTGAGACAAGGTTACATAAAGATTACAAAATAATTTGAAAAATGTATTGACAGGGCGAACATTAGGTAATATAATCCAGATACGAGATGAAAATCTCG
>CAYNDC010000098.1:512-5425 GCA_964396085.1 uncultured Clostridium sp.
AAGGGTCTAAAGGAGGCAAGCCTCCCATGACAGCCGGTTGCCGAATTGGATAACGCAAGGCCTCGTGCCTGCTGCGTGCTTCCGTACTCGAGCAACCGGAAACGGTTGCTTTTATTGTCGGATGGGGTCGCCAGAACAAACCGCATAGGCGACGCTCACCGAGCACAAGCGCAACCGGGCGCAGAACAACTTTGAAAGCTGAATACGAAACAACAAAAGTGCTGCTTCCCAATGATAATGGCAAACCGCT
Organism: uncultured Clostridium sp.; assembly: GCA_964396085.1. Classification (GTDB taxonomy): domain Bacteria; phylum Bacillota; class Clostridia; order Christensenellales; family CAG-138; genus Phil1. The sequence goes on from CAYNDC010000098.1 coordinate 763, forward strand.
CGAAAGAGCGCGACGCAAAGCTACAGGGTCTAAGGGCCGGGGGTCTAAGACAGCCAGCTGCCGAATGAAGATGCTTTTGTTTGCCTGATACATTGCGCGGTTCGTCAAGCGCGCGGCATAGGGGAAAGTGTCCCCCGGATGCATGAGGTAAACGCACAGCCGCCATTCGGAACAAGGGGGACCGGAAGGCGGTTTTTCATTCAAAAAAAGCCGGGCAGCAACGAGAACGCTAAGAGGAGGAAGAACCGTGTCACCCATCGTTGCGCTGGCGCTTGGCGCCCTGGCGGGGTATCCCGCAAGAATGCTCGCATGCCGCCTCATCGAGGATCGCGTGGACAGCGTCCCCGAATCGAAGCTCATGCAGGGGCGCGCCTCGCTCGCACTGTGGATGGGCGCATCCGCGCTCGGCTGGGGAGCAATCGCCCTGGCGCTGACAACGGCCTCGATGGCGCAGCTCGCCTTCGCCATCGCCATCTTCGAGATCGTCCTTTGCATCGCCGCGGTGGACGGGCTCATCCGCAAAATCCCCAACGAGCTTCTAATCGCGCTGATGCTGGTGTTCCTCGCCTCCCGCTTGAATGATGGCGGGTTCGCGGGACTCAAGTCGAACCTGTTCGGCGCGGGACTGGCGAGTGTCATCTTCCTGATTCCCTCAAGGCTGGGCCTCATGGTCGGCTGGGGAGATGTAAAGTACGCCTTCGTCATCGGCCTGTGCTTCGGCCTCTTGAACTTCGTGCAGGTCATGCTGGTGATGGCTGCGGGGCTGGGCATGTACGCCATTTACCTCTTTGTTACCAAGAAGGGCAACCTCAAGACCCAGGCTCCGATGGGGCCGTACCTTTCTCTCGGTGTTGTGAGCACGATGCTCTTCCCGGTGCTCACCAAGTTTGCAGGTGCCCTTTAGAGTACGACGGAGCAAAAGGAGGCGATGCGTATGTGGGACTTCTTCAAGGACGAGGCGGGCCAGGGCTTGGTCGAGTACGGCCTGGTCATCGGACTCATAGCCTTGGTGGTTCTGGGCGCGGTCACGCTCTTTGGAACATCGCTCGAACAGTTCTATACAAATGCGGATAGCGAGATCAGCGAGGCACTGGGCGTCAGTGCGGGATAAGCATCCATATGACGACGGGATAAAAGGCGAAAGCCGTTATTCAAAAATAATAAAAAAATGCAGGAGGAACTAAAAATGTTGAACATTCTGAGGGACGAAAACGGACAGGGCATGGTCGAGTACGGCCTGATCATCGGTCTCGTGGCGGTGGCCGCGATTGTTGGGCTTGCGCTCCTCGGGCCGAAGCTCAAGACTCTCTTTACTGATATTACCGATGAAGTCACTCTTCCCAGCTAAGGTTAATTGAAAGGAGGCCCGTCATGGAGAGGGTGAAACGCTTTTTTAAGAGTGAGGGCGGACACGGCGCGCTCGAGGTCAGCACGGTGCTGGGCTTCGTGGCAACGGCCATACTGATCGCGCTGTTCATCATCAACGCCGGCGGGGCCATTCTCGGGGCGTAGCGATTCCATTCTCCAGGGACGGGCACCGCAAAGGGAGTCAGGGCCGTCCGCGGGCGCCGCGCAATGCAAGCGCACGGCGCGGCGGGCGGCCTTTCCATCACAAAAAACGGGGGAGCAAAATGAAAAAGAGCAAATCAAACAGCTTGAAAGGCAAAGGGAGCCATCGGCGCGAAAGCGGGCAGGCCATCGTGGAATTCGCCCTGACGCTGCCCATTTTGCTGCTGCTGGTGTTTGGCATCATCGACTTTGGCTGGCTCTTTTTTAACAAGATGGGCGTGGAGAACGCAAGCCGCGAGGGCGCTCGCTACGCCATCGTCAATTCGGCCAGCGGAAGCGTCAGCGCAGATGTCACCAGCCTCGCGCGGGATTACTGCCAGGGCACCGCCGCCGATACGGCCGTGACCCTTGCCATCAGCGGCGACAACGCCACCGTGACCGTCACCAAGCAAGTTAAGGTGTTGACTCCCGTGGCGGGCGTCTTCGTCAGCGGCCAAACGCTCGAGATGACCTCCACGACGACGATGAGGATTAACTAAATGAAGAAAATTTATCTGATCGCTTTGGTTCTGGCGATTATTACGGGCTTCGCTGTGTTTTCCTTTGGCCGCTCGCTCGAAGCGAAGGCCACGCCCGAGCAGGTTCCCATGACCTCTGTGGTCGTGACGACGATGGAGATCGACCAGGGCGTCTACATCAGCGCCGAGATGGTGCAGCTCCAGGCTGTCCCCACGGCCTATGTGGCCTCCGGGGTCGCAACCGCGCTCGAGGATGTCGTGGGCAAAGTCAATAAATACAGGGCTATGGCGAACCAGCAGGTTATGCTCGATCAGCTCGGCTCCGCTGAGGATGCGGCGATCACCGCGGGCGGCCGCCTCTCCTATACGGTGACGCCAGGCATGCGCGCCATGACCATCTATGTTACGGAAATTACAGGCGTCGCGGGTTACCTCAACCCCGGCGACCGCGTTGATATTATCGGCACCTACGATTTTTTGATTAAACCCGAGGGAGAGGAAGGCGGCGAGGGCGGGGGAAGCGCCGGCGGGGACGACGAGGAAATCCAGGTTTCAAGCGCAAACATGTTCCTCGAAAACATCAAAATCCTCGAGACCGGCATCATCACGCAGAAGCTCACCGAAGCGGCGGGCGGGGAACTGAGCGTTTACACCTCCCTCACCGTGGAAGTGAGCCCCGAGGATGCGCTCAAGCTCCAGTTTGTCACCGCATACGGCAACATTTCGCTTCTGCTGCGCGCAGCAAGCGACGAGGAAAACGTCAATCCTGCACCGTATTCCAACTTCCACATTCAGCTCGGGATCCTCGATGGGATCGCCGGCGCAGGACTGGAGGTTAAATAAAATGGCGCAGCTCAAGGTTTTTGTCATCAGCAGCAACAAGGAAACGCGCTATAAGCTCAAGGCCGTGCTCGAAACGCCGGATATCGCCATCGTCGGCTATGGCGACGCGATTCCTGCCTCCGCGCAAAAGGCCTACGGGCTCGCCCCCGGCGTGGTCGCTCTGTGCTATGAGAGCGAAACGGTGTTTGATCTGGCCGAACGCATCTACCAGAACGTACCCGGCTGCTCGATCGTGCTCGTGGCGGAGCGCCTCACGATACAGCTCATCCGCAAGGCGCAAAGCTGTGGCATCGGCATGTGCGTCTCCCTCGAGGAAGAGCCGGAGGTGATCCTCGATACCATCCGCCGCGCCGGGGCGCTGGGCCATACGCGCGCCACATCCAGCGGCGCGACGGTCGGCGGGGAATCCCGCGTGGTGAGCGTGTTTTCCCCCAAGGGAGGCACGGGCAAGACCACCGTCGCCGTCAACATCGCCTATGCGCTCGCGGCCTCGGGCAAGAAGGCCGCCATCATCGATTTAAGCCTCGATTGCGCGTGCGTGACGCTCTTCCTCGACATGCAGGCCAAGGATACCGTGGCGGAGCTGAGCCAGGAGCGCGGGAACCTCACCATGGAGGCGCTGCGCAGTTACATGGTGCAGCATTATAGCGGGCTTTCGGTGCTCGCCGGCCCTAACAGCCCCGAGGACGGGGAGTTCGTGCAATCCGCCGTCATCGAGGCTGCCATCTCCGTCATGCGCCCGTTCTTCGACTGCATCGTCATCGACCTGCCCGCCAACTTCGACGAGCATACGCTCACCGCCATCGAGAACAGCGACGCGGTGCTGGTCGTGCTCCAGCCGGATATCGCTTCCGTGAAGGCCGCGCATACGACAATGACCATTCTCAACTCGCTTCGCATGGCGGATAAGGCGAAAATCGTCTTGAACAAGTACGCAAAACGCTCCTTCCTCGGCCCGAAGGATGTGAAAAAAGCGCTTGGCTGCGAGCCGGATTATCTTTTGCCCCTCGACGGCGAAACGGCCGATAAATGCCAGTGCATCGGCAGGCCCATCGTGGCGGAAGCCTCGCGCACGCCGCTCGCCCGCCAGCTTCGCACGATCGCACAGGAGGTGTTGCAGCGGTGAGCCTTGCCCAGCGATTAAACAAAAATGAAGCGATCCGCGCGGCCACATTCGATACGCCGCTGCAGGACGTTCCGCTCGAAACGCCCACCGCCGCTGTGGATCCCAAGCGGGAGCAGCACAACGTGATCGCCGAACGCGTGCGCAGGAGCGTAATCGACAAGCTCCACGATAAGGATGCCGAGCCCAGTGCGGCCGATGTCAGAGGCGCCATCGACGAAATCCTGGTCGAATATGCCGACGTGATCAACCGCACGGAGCGCGCGAAGTTCTCCGAAACGCTCTTCAACGAGGTCATGGGCCTTGGCCCGCTCGAGCAGTTGCTGCGGGACCCGGACATCACCGAAGTCATGGTCAACGGCCCCCGGCAGGTGTTCGTGGAGCGCGCAGGCAAAATTTCGCTCACAGAGGTCAACTTTCGGGATGACGAGCACGTCATGCAAATCATCGAAAAGATCGTCAATGCCATGGGTAGGCACGTGGATGAGGCAAGCCCCATGGTGGATGCCCGCCTCAAGGACGGCTCCCGCGTGAACATCATCATCCCGCCCCTTTCGCTCGTGGGGCCGGTAATCACCATTCGCAAATTCTCCAAAAAACCGTTCACCGTCAATGACCTGATCAGCTTTGGAAGCCTGACGCCCAGGATGGCAAACTTCCTCGAAGCCTG
>CAYNDC010000098.1:5435-5718 GCA_964396085.1 uncultured Clostridium sp.
GGCAGCGGAAAAACCACGCTGCTGAACGTACTCTCGAGCTTTATCCCGGAGGGACAGCGCATCGTTACCCTCGAGGACGCGGCCGAGCTCCAGCTCAATCAGACGCATGTGGTAACGCTCGAGAGCCGCCCCGCCAACATGGAGGGCAAGGGCGAAATCGCGATACGCGACCTGGTGAAAAACGCCCTGCGCATGAGGCCGGATCGCATCATCGTGGGCGAGGTGCGCGGCGCCGAGGCGCTCGACATGCTCCAGGCGATGAACACGGGCCATGACGGCTCCC
>CAYNDC010000099.1:0-5678 GCA_964396085.1 uncultured Clostridium sp.
ATATCAAGATACGAACATGCCCCAATATCGGCTGATTGAGCTTCTTTGCCGCGCGCACGGCAATTTGTGCGTCGTGGGGGATGACGATCAGAGCATCTACGGCTGGCGCGGCGCGGACGTGAACAACATACTGAGCTTTGAAAAGGATTTTTCCGGTGCAAAGACCGTGCGCCTCGAGCAGAACTACCGCTCCACGCAATATATCCTCGAGGCCGCGAACGCCGTCATAGAAAACAATCGCGGCCGAAAGCGCAAAACGCTGTGGACCGAGAAAGCCGGGGGAGAACGCATCACGCGCTATACGGCAATGAACGAGCGCGACGAGGCGGCATATATCTGCCGAAAAATCCTGGAGGGCGTGCGCGAGGGCGGCAGCTATGGCGATTATGCCGTGCTCTATCGCATGAACGCGCAAAGCCGCGTGCTTGAGAGCACGCTGGTCAATTACGGCATTCCCCACAAGGTATACGGGGGCGTTCGCTTCTATGAGCGCCGCGAGATCGTGGATATTATGAGCTATTTAAAGCTCATCGCCAACCCCAACGACGATGTGGCCTTTGCGCGCGTGGTAAACGTGCCAAAGCGCGGCATCGGCGATAAAGCGCTGGAGGAACTGCGCCGCGCTGCGGATGCAAACAGCGAGTCGCTGCTCTATGCGGCTATGCGCGGCACTGGCATCGCGCAAAAAACGATGGCGAAGATCGCCCCGTTCGCGGACCTGATGGCCGAATTTCTGGCCGAAAGCCAGATGATGGAGCTTTCGCGCCTGACCCAACGGCTGATCGATAAAATCGAATACGAAGCCTATCTTCTGTCCGATGATAAAAAGGGCGAAACCGAATCGCGCATGGAGAACCTGCGCGAGTTGATTGGAAACATCAAGGAAATCGAAGCGGCGACGCCCGAGGGAGAAAGTGCGCTCACGGCCTTTTTGGAAAACGTTGCGCTCGTCTCCGATATCGATGCGCTGGAGGAGGGAACGGGCAGCGTCTCGTTGATGACGCTGCATAGCGCCAAGGGCCTGGAGTTCCCGGTGGTGTTTTTGGCCGGCATGGAGGAGAACGTGTTCCCCACCTCGCGCGCGCGCGGCGATCTTACCGGCACGGGGATGGAGGAGGAGCGAAGGCTCTGCTATGTAGGCCTTACGCGCGCACGGCACAAGCTCTACCTCATCAATGCGTCCAGCCGTTCGCTCTTTGGCGAGGGGGCAATCAACCGCCCCTCGCGCTTTATCGGGGAAATTCCGGCCGAGCTCATCGAGCAGCCCGCCGGCAGCAGCTCGGGGCATGCGCCGCAAGCCGGCGGTTTCTATCTCACGCCCGATGTTTCCGCAAAAAATGTTTATGCCTCCGCGCAGGGGTTTGGCGCGGCCAGGCCGGCCGAGAAACCCGCGGTGGCCGTCCCTGTCGTGCGCAACGAAAACGTGGCATTTGCTGCGTTCATGCGCGTGCGGCACGAGAAGTTCGGCCCCGGCATCGTGCTCGAGGCGTCCGGCAGCGGCGCTTCCGCCACGGTAACGGTAGATTTCGATGCGGGCGGGGTGAAGCGATTTGCCGCGGCCTACGCGCCGCTTGTGCCCGAGGAGTGAGAGGGAAATGGAGCAAACCATAAGGAGGACGCCATGCAGCAGCGCATGAGGGAGCTGGTTGACCGGCTCAACGATTACGCAAAGGCATACTACGTCATGGATGCGCCGGCGGTGAGCGACGCGGAGTACGACGCGCTTTTCGACGAACTGCTCGCCCTTGAAAAGCATGCGGGCGAGGTTTTGTGGGATTCCCCCACGCGGCGCGTAGGGGGCGAGCCGCTCGCGAAGTTCCGGGCGCACAAACATCTCGCACGCCTGTGGAGTTTAGATAAGGTCCGCACGAAGGCAGAGCTTGCGGATTGGGCCGCGCGCGCGGAAAAACTCGCCGCGCAATACGCTGCGGAGCATTCGCAAGAGCTCCCGCCGCTTCGCTATGCGCTCGAATATAAGTTCGACGGGCTGACGGTCAACCTCACCTACGACGGGGGCAGGCTCATCGGGGCTGCCACGCGCGGCAACGGCGTCGAGGGGGAGGCCATTCTGCCGCAGATCGAAACCATCCGCAGCATTCCTCTCTCCATCCCCTTCACCGGCAAAATGGAAGTGCAGGGCGAGGGGATCATGCGGCTGTCGGTGCTCGAGGCACTCAACGCTGCCTCGGACGAGCCCTTAAAAAACGCGCGCAACGCCGCCGCGGGCGCGCTTCGCAACCTCGACCCGCGCGTGACGGCAAAGCGCAGCCTCGATTGCTTTTGCTACAACATCGGCTACATCGAGGGAAAAAGCTTTGATACCCACGAGCAGACGATCGATTTCCTGCGCGACAACGGCCTGCCTGTAAGCCCATATGCGAAGGTTTACGACGATATCGATGCTGTTTGCACCGCCATCGACGCCGCGGAGCAAACGCGCGGCACGCTGGATTTTCTCATCGACGGCATGGTCATCAAAATCTGCTCCCTGAAAACGCGCGCTGCCCTGGGCGCGACAGATCGCTTTCCGCGCTGGGCTGTCGCCTATAAGTTCGCCGCCGAGGAGACGACGACGCGCGTTTTGGAGGTCACCTGGGAGGTTGGCCGCACGGGCAAGCTCACGCCGCGCGCAACCCTCGAGCCGGTGGAGCTGGCAGGGGCGACCATCAGCCACGCCACTCTCAATAATTTCGACGATATTCAGCGCAAGCGCGTGGGAATCGGTTCGCGCGTGTTCCTTCGGCGCAGCAACGATGTCATACCCGAAATCCTTGGCGCCGTCGAGGGGGACTCGCCGGAACGCCCCGTTGAAAAGCCTGTGCGCTGCCCCGCCTGCGGCGCGCATGTGGAGCATCGAGGCGTGCACCTGTTTTGCACAAACGCCCTCTCCTGCCCGCCGCAAATCGCAGGCGCACTCGCCCATTACGCCTCGCGTGAAGCGATGGATATCGAGGGCTTTTCCGAAAAGACCGCGGCGCTTCTGGTCGAGGCCGTGCGGCTTAAAAGCATCCCCGATCTATATGAAATTGCCGCGGCCGAGCTGATGGCGCTCGAAGGCTTCAAGGAGAAAAAGACCGGCAACCTCCTGTTGGCCATAGAGCGCAGCAAGGATTGCACGCTCGGCGCGTTCCTCTTTGCCATCGGCATTCCGAACATCGGCGCAAAGACCGCACGCGACCTCGCACGCGCGTTTGGAACGCTTGAGGCGGTACGCCATGCGTCGATCGACGCGCTCACCGCGATCCCGGACGTGGGCGACGTCGTCGCACAAAGCATCCTCGATTATTTTGGGGATCCTTCCATTGCCGCGCAGATTGATCGGCTGCTCGCCTACGGCGTTGCGCCGCGTCCCGAACAGGCGAGTGCCGCCGCGAGTCCCATCGCCGGGAAGACCATCGTCGTGACAGGGTCGATGGAGCGCATGACGCGGCCTGAGATCGAGGCGCTCATCGAGCGGCTCGGCGCCCGGGCATCGTCTGCGGTGAGCAAAAAGACCGACCTTGTGCTCGCGGGGCCGGGCGCGGGCAGCAAGCGCGCCAAAGCGGAGGAGCTCAACATCCCCGTCGTGGACGAATCCGAATTCTTTGCAATGATTGGAGAAGGCTGATGCGCATCGGCAAGCTGGACAACGACGAACTCAACGAACTCATCCTGACCAAGTTCAAAAAATGCCGGGACGAGGTGGTGCTCTCTCCCCGCGTGGGTGTGGACTGCGCCGCGGTCGATCTGGGCGGACGCCTCGCTGTGCTCTCGACGGACCCCATCACCTCCGCTAAGGGCAACATCGGCGCGCTCACCGTGCACGTCAATTGCAACGATGCAGCCGCCGCTGGCGCAGAGCCGCTGGGTCTGCTCGTGACGCTTCTCGTGCCGCCGCAGGCTACTAAGGAGGATATCGCGCGCGTGGCCGATGAGCTTGCCGCGGCGGCGGCTGAGGCTCATGTGGAGATCATCGGCGGCCACACGGAGGTGACATCTGCCGTTACGCGCATGGTGACCTGCGCATGCGTCATCGCGCGCGAGGGGGGACACGGCCTCGTTCTTCCCTCAGGGATGAAGGAGGAGGACGACCTCATTCTCACCAAATGGGCCGGGCTCGAGGGCACCGCCGTGATCGCTGCGGATTATCAGGAGAGGCTTGCGGGTTTGAGCGCTGAGGAGATCGCCCAGGCGCGTGCGCTCATTTCCCATATCAGCGTCGTCAAGGAGGGGCTGTACGCCGCTTCGCGCGGCGCGCATGCCATGCACGATGTGACCGAGGGCGGCGTTCTTGGCGCCGTATGGGAAATGGCAGAAGCCGCCGGCTGCGGCATTTTGCTTGAGGAAGCGCACATCCCCGTGCATCCGCTCACCAAGAAGATCTGCGACGCGCTCCGGCTCGATCCCCTTCGCCTGCTGGCGAGCGGGGCGCTGCTGATCGCCGTGGCGGGCGGGGAAGGGGAGAAGCTCGCCGGTGAACTGCGAGCACAGGGGATTAACGCTGCCGTCATCGGGCGCGCGTGCGGCAAGGACGCGCGGCTATCCGACGGCACGCCCATCGCCGCGCCGGGCGCGGACGAACTGTATAAACTCTAAGGCAGCAACGCACAAATCGCGAAGGCCACGCCTTCCCATTGCGCGGCATTGAGCTAAAAAAGCTTTCTTATTCGGTGGGTTTGTGATAAAATTTAAGTTTGAAAAGACAATTGGAGGATGAACATGTCAAGCAGCATGACGGGCTTCGGGCGCGCGGGTGCCGCGGCGGACGGGCGGGAAGTCACGGTAGAGCTTAAGAGCGTCAACCACCGCTATCTGGATCTTTCCTTTCGCATGCCGCGCTCCGTTTCTTTCCTGGAGGACGCGCTGCGCGCGCGCTTGGGGGAGCTGCTCTCGCGCGGGCATGTGGATCTATACCTCGATTATAAAAACAACCGCGGGGATGCGGGCTGCGTCGTGGTCGACGAGCGCCTCTTGGGGGCCTATCTCGAAGCGGCGCGGGCTGCGGCTGCAACCTACGGCCTTGTGGACGACATCACGCTTTCAGCCGCCATGCGCCTGCCGGATGTGTTCGATGTTAAAAAAGCCGAGGAGGATCGGGAGTCTGTGACGGCGCTCGCGCTCACGGCGCTCGCGGATGCAGCGGCCCAGCTCAAAAAGACGCGGGCTGAGGAAGGCGCGCGGCTTGCGCGGGACCTCGCGCAGCGCCTGGATACGATCGAACAGCTCGCCGCCGCCATCGCGCTTCGCGCGCCGGAAGTGGTTGCGGATTATCGCGCGCGGCTTGAAGAGCGCGTCGCCGCCGTCCTCGCAAGCGTCGAGGTCGACCGGCAGAGACTGGCGACCGAGGTCGCCCTCTTTGCGGATAGGGCGAGCATCGACGAGGAGCTCGTGCGCCTTAAAAGCCACATCGTCCAGATGCGCGGGCTGCTCAATAGCGAGGATGCCGTCGGCCGCAGGCTGGATTTTGTGGTGCAGGAGCTCAACCGCGAGTTCAACACCATCGGCTCCAAGGCGAATGACGCGGAAATTTCGCAAAACGTTATTTTAGGCAAGGCCGAAATCGAAAAGATACGCGAGCAGGTGCAAAACATTGAGTGACGGGGGAAGCATGCGTAACAAGCCGGTTCGAGGCGAGCTCATCGTGATATCCGGCCCTTCGGGCGTGGGCAAGGGCACCATCTGCGAGGCGCTGCTCAAAA
>CAYNDC010000100.1:0-5643 GCA_964396085.1 uncultured Clostridium sp.
CGGAGAAGGCGTTGGCGTATTCGTGGCCGGCGATGAAAAGCTCGAAGCGCTCCGTAATGCCAGGCACGCCGGGCTTCCTCTTGGTGAGCGGCGAGTTTTCCACCGGATAGTCGATGATGAAGGTCGGCTGGATGAGCTTGTCCTCCACGAACTCATCGAAGGCGAGGGTGAGGATCTTGCCCTTGCTGGCGGTCTTATCCTCAAAATAGAGGTCAATCCCATCCGCAAGCGCGCGCGCCTGTTCATCGGTTTCACACGCGAGGAAGTCCACGCCCGTGTATTGCTTGACGGCCTCGCGCATCGTCAGGCGCCTGAAGGGCGGGGTCAGGTCGATATCCTGCCCGCAATAGGTAATCTGCGTTTTGCCCTCGTTCACCAAGCGGCAGCAGCGGGAGATGATCTCCTCGCAAAGCGCCATCATGCCGTGGTAATCGGTATAAGCCTGGTAGATTTCAATCGTCGTGAACTCGGGGTTGTGCATGGAGTCCATCCCCTCGTTGCGGAACAGGCGGCCGATTTCATACACGCGCTCCAACCCGCCCACGATGCACATCTTGAGGTGGATTTCCGTCGCGATGCGAAGGTACATATCCAAATCCAGCGCGTTGTGGTGGGTGACGAACGGGCGCGCGGAGGCGCCGCTCGCGGAGGTGCTCAAAACGGGGGTTCCCACCTCGATGAAGTCCTGCCCGTTGAGGTAATTGCGAATCTCCGCCTCGATCCTGGCGCGCTTGATGAACGTATCCCGGACCCCCGGGGTGACGATCAGGTCCACGAAGCGCTGGCGATAGCGCAATTCGGGATCCTTGAGGCCGTGATATTTCTCCGGCAGCGGGCGAAGGGATTTGGAGAGCAGCGTCACTTGCGCGGCGTGTATGCTGACCTCGCCCGTGCGGGTCTTAAAGACCGTGCCGGTGACGCCGATGGTATCTCCGATGTCCATCGACTTAAAGTCGGCATAGGCTTCCTCGCCGATGTCGTCCTTTTTCACATAAACCTGGATATCACCTTTATAGTCAAGCAGGTGGGCAAAGCTCGCCTTGCCCATGATGCGCTTGCTCATCATGCGTCCCGCGACCGTCACGGTTTTGCCCTCAAGCATGCCGTAATCCCGCTCGATCTCGACGCTGTAATGGTCGCGGTCGAACTTGACGATCTCGAACGGGTCGCGGCCCTGCTCCTGCAGCGCCTTGAGCTTGTCGCGCCGAATTTGGAGGAGCTCGTTAAGCTCGTCCTGTGACCATTCCTGCTGCGCGTCTTGCGTCATCTCTCGCTCTTCCATGTTTCGCTCCTTTGCTGCCTTGGTGTATTGAATTATTTCCCGATATCGATGATTTCTATGCGGTTCACTCCGCCCGGCGTCGCCACCTCGACGACCTCTCCCCGCGCGTGCCCCAGAAGGCTCTTGCCCACGGGAGACTCGTTGGAGATGCGGTTCTGGTAGGGGTCCGCCTCCGCGCTGCCCACAAGCTGGTAGGTTGCTTCCTTCCCACCCTTGGAGAGCAGCTTCACCTTCACCAGCGCGCCGACATTGACGAGGTTGGTGTTGATGGCATCCTCGTCGATGAGGATGACGTTTTTGAGCATCGCCTCGATCTCGGCGATCTCGTATTCGATGCGCGCCTGTTCGGTCTTAGCGGCGTCATACTCGGCGTTTTCACTCAAATCGCCAAAGGCACGCGCGATTTTTATCTGTTCCGTGTTCTCGGTCCGGGCCGTGGTTTTAAGGTATTCAAGCCGTTCCTCGTATTTCTTGACACCCTCTGCGGTAAGATGCACCTGCGCCATATCGTTCCCTCCGGTTTGATTTACGCTAATATAATAGGAAGAACACCCCGCGTTCCCCCTTTAGTATTCTGTCATTATATGTAAGCGCTGTCCCTTTGTCAAGAAAGGAAGCTCCTCATATATTGTTCAATGAAATCGCACAGTTCCTGAACATTTTCCGCTTGGTTGACATGCCTTCTCAGCTCCGCCGCGCCCCTCATCCCCCCTGCGTACCAGGCGATATGTTTGCGAAGCTGCGCAAACGCGCCCGGCCCGTAGCGCTCGGCGTGGCGGCGCACATGCAGCAGCGCAAGCTCCATGCGCGCGCCGGGCGAGGGCGGCGCATACGGGAGGCCTTGCGCCGCGGCCTTGATCTCCTCAAACACGAACGGGTTGCCGCGCACCCCGCGCGCAACCATGACCGCGTCGCAGCCGGTTTGTGCGCGAAGGGCAAGCGCATCGGCGCCGGTGAACACATCCCCGTTGCCCACAACCGGGATGGAGACGGCCTGCTTGACGCGGGCGATGATCTCCCAATCCGCGCGTCCCTCATACATTTGCTCGCGCGTGCGGCCGTGGATGGTGAGAAGCGCAGCGCCGGAAGCTTCGGCCATGCGCGCAAAGGATACGGCGTTGACATGCTCCTCATCCCAGCCCTTGCGGAACTTCACGCTTACGGGAACACTCGACGCCCGTGCGACGGCCTCGATGATACGGGCAGCAAGCCGCTCGTTTTTCATCAGCGCGCTGCCCTCGCCGTTTTTAACGATTTTATGGGCCGGGCACCCCATGTTGAGATCGATCAGCGTCGGCCGCACGCGATGCTCATGACAAAGAGTATGCGCGGCTCCGGCCAATATATCCGGCTCGCTGCCAAAAAGCTGAACGCCGAAGGAGTCCTCCTCCGGCGCGATCTCGAGCAGCGCTCCCGTGTTGGCGCTGCCGTAATGCATGCCCTTTGCCGACACCATTTCCGTATAGGAAAAATCCGCACCCATCGCGCGGCAGATGCCGCGAAACACCGCATCCGTAATGCCGGCCAGGGGCGCGAGCAAAACGGGAAAAAACCCGTTTGCACAAGAATCGAAAAAAATCGGAAGTGCGCTCATCCGGGCATTGTGCTCGCTGTCACGACCGGGGAGGAGGAAGGCTCCACACGCGCCGGGAGCGTGGCGCTTGGCGCGGGCGTGAGCAGGCTCAAATCCGGCGTCGGCTTCGCCTCGACAACAGGGTTTGCCTCGAGCAGCGTGAGCGCGTCGATATACCAACGGGACCCTTCCTTGATGAAATGGACCTTATAACGGCCGGGTGTCCAAATGGGCAAGTCCGGCGTTGCCTCCTGTTCGCTGTTCGCGGCGGCATTGAGGGCGGCAAGCCCGTCGTCAACGACGAGCGTTGCCTGCGCGCTCCAGGGCAGCACGAAAAAGCTCTTGATATCGATGCGGTAATCGTAGCTCGCCACGGTAAACTGCGCATACGTCCCTTCGTAAAGCGCAGCGTCTGCGGCGATGAACTGTTCGGTAAAATAGGTCGTCAAGTCCAGCGGCTCGCCGCCCTTGAGGATGGTTGCAGCCCGCGCCTCCAACCCCTCGGTCACAAGAATGTAGAGGTTGCTCACATGCATGCCCTCGGCGAACACGGCAAGGCAAAGCGCCACGATGCCCGAGACGATGAGCAGCGTGCGCAGTACGAACCAGATCGACCTTCTCGCGATTTTATACTTGTTGCGGGCCATGAGAAAATCATAGCACAGCCCACGCTAATTATCAACGACGCGCGCGCCGGACACAATGTGTTTACAGATGAAACCCGTGGGAACTTCGGCGTTTTCGCTTTCTAAAACGCGCGCTATACGCTATAATAAATACGAAACAGTTCCAGCGGTTCCGCCGCTTTTTACCAAAATAGCATCCGGGAGGCACATATGCAGGATCTCAAAAAGACCCCCCTGTATGAAACGCACCTGGCGCTCGGCGGGCGCATGGTGGACTTTGGCGGCTGGGCGTTGCCCGTGCAGTACACGAGCATCCTCGAGGAGCATAAAGCCGTGCGCGAGCGAGTCGGCTTGTTCGATGTCTCCCACATGGGCGAGGCGCGCATCCTGGGCAAGGGTGCGTTCGCGTACCTGCAAAGGTTGCTCACAAACGACATCACCACCATGACGCCCGGGCGCTGCCGCTACTCGATGGTGTGTGAGGAATCGGGCGGCGTAGTGGACGACGTTCTCGTCTATCAATTTGCCCCGGATAATTATCTGCTCGTCATCAACGCGGGCAACACCCAAAAGGACCTCGCGTGGTTTAGCAAGCATGCGTTTGGAGAAACGGAAATCATCGACGAAAGCCCTCTGTGGGCGCAGCTCGCGCTGCAGGGTCCGCGTTTTTTGGATGTGTTGAACGCCGCGGGCGTAAACGGGCCTTTGCCTGAGAAGAACTATGCGTTCGTGCCGCAAACAAGCATCGCCGGCATCGAGGCGATGGTTTCGCGCACGGGGTACACGGGCGAGGACGGGGTGGAGCTTTACTGCAAAGCGGAGGACGGTCCCTCGCTGCACGCCGCCCTTCTCAAAGCGGGCGAGGCGTTCGGCCTCCTGCCCTGCGGCCTGGGTGCGCGCGACTCGTTGCGCTTCGAGGCGGGCATGCCTCTGTACGGGCACGAGATGGACGAAAGCGTAACCCCGCTCGAAGTCGGCGTCAACTTCGCCGTGAAGCTCAATAAGGATGATTTCATCGGCAAAGCGGCGCTGCTCGCGCCCGTCAAGCGCAAACGCATCGGCTTGCGCCTGACCCAACGCGGCATCATGCGCGAAAACTGCACGGTTTATTGCGACGGGGAGGCGGTAGGCCGCACGACTTCCGGCATGCCGGTGCCGACCCTCGCGGGCAGCTACGCGATGGCCCTCGTGGACGCCGCGCACGCTGCGCACGAAACCTTCGAGGTGGAGGTGCGCGACAAGCGCTTGCCGGCCGAGCGCGTCGCGCTGCCGTTTTACACAAGAAGCTAATTCCCTATCCCTTAGCGACATCCGCACAGAATACACATCAGGAGGAACAGCCAATGACACCCAACGACCGCAAATATTCCCGCGACCATGAGTGGATCCTCATCGAGGGCAAAAACGCCCGCATCGGCATCAGCGACCATGCGCAAAACGCGTTGGGCGACATCGTGTTCGTCGAGCTGCCCGCTGTGGGCGATGCCATCGCCGTGGGAAACTCCTTTGCCGTGGTGGAAAGCGTTAAGGCCGCAAGCGAAATTTATGCTCCCGTTGGCGGCAAGGTGATTGAGGTCAACGAGGCGCTCGAGAACGAGCCGGAGCGCATCAACGCCGACCCCTACGGCGCGTTTATCGCCGTAATCGAAGTGGATACGCTGGACGAGGCGAGCTTGCTCGACGCCGACGCGTACGATGCATTCGTCGCCGCCGGGGGTTAAACCCTATGAGAAGCTACGTACCCAACACCGTGAAGGAGCGCGAGGAGATGCTCGAAGCGATCGGGCTGCCCTCGATGGAGGCGCTCTACGCCGATATTCCCGGCGAGGTGCGCCTGCATCGGCCGCTCGAGCTGCCGCGCGGCATGAGCGAGAGCGAGGTGCGGCGCGCCTTTCTGGCGCTTGCGCGGGAGAACCGCACGGATCTGACGATCTTCCGCGGCGCGGGCGCATATGACCACTACATTCCTGCGGCCGTCCCCCTGCTTGCCTCGCGCAGCGAATTCTACACCGCCTACACGCCCTACCAGGCCGAGATGAGCCAGGGCATGCTGCAGGCGATCTTCGAGTTTCAAACGATGATTTGCCGCCTGACGGGCCTCGACGCCTCGAACGCCTCGGTTTACGACGGCGCCACCGCTGCGGCGGAGGCGATGAACATGG
>CAYNDC010000101.1:0-3796 GCA_964396085.1 uncultured Clostridium sp.
AACTTGCCGCTTGCCTGCAACGCGCGCTTCACCGCGTGCTCCATGCCGCCGCAGCAGGGGACCTCCATGCGCACGACCGTCACGCTCTTGATGTCGTTTTGAGCGATGATGGCGGTAAGCTTCTCCGCGTAATCCGCGTCGTCCAGCTTCGGGCAGCCGATGAGCGTCACCTTGTTTTTCATAAAGCGGTTGTGGAAATCCCCCCGCGCGTAGGCCGTGCAATCCGCGGCGACGAGCAGGTTTGCCCCGTTAAAGTAAGGGGCGTTCACGGGTGCGAGCTGAATCTGCACCGGCCACTGCATGAGGCGGCTCGGGACGAACGCGCCTTCCTGCCCCTCGCAGGCATCGTTTTCCCGCGCGGGACGCGCGGGGCGCTTGAGCGTGCGGGATTGCGTCCCCGGGCAACCGCAGGGCAGCTTCTCCGGCGTTTGGCCCGGCGTCGCCGTCTCAGTCCCCGCCTTGTGCGCCTTGCTGCGCTCCACGGCGGCCGCGTCGTAGGCGGGCGCCTCGCGCATTTCAAAGGTGATGGCCCCTGTCGGGCATGCGGGCAGGCAGTCGCCCAACCCGTCGCAATAATCCTCGCGCGCGAGCTTCGCCTTGCCGTTCACCATGACGATTGCGCCTTCGTGGCACGCTTGCGCACACAAGCCGCAGCCGTTGCATAACGGTTCATCTATTTTAATGATCTTCCTGAGCATTCCGTTGTCCTCCTCATATCTTGACTTTTATGTTCTGAGTATACTATGATCAAAGTATAAAGTCGGTTGAAATTTCAACAATATGCATATTTCGGAGGCAACGATGGAGGCTTTTTTAGAGATTCTGCGATCCGTGGAGCTTTTTGCCGATATGGACGATGAGGATATCCGCGCGGTGCTCGCATGCCTCGGGGCGAAGCGGGAGCATGTGGAAAAAAAGCGCGTCATCTATGAGAGCGGCAGCGAGGTGAAATGCCTTGGCATCGTGCTTGCAGGCGGGGTGCAGGTTTTTCAGGAGGATTTTTACGGCAACCGCAGCATCTTTAGCAACATCGGACCCGGCCACCTCTTTGCGGAGTCCTTTGCCTGCGCGCAGCATGGGAATATACCCGTGAGCGTTGTCGCTACCGAGGAGAGCGAAATCCTCTTCATCGACTGCCTGCGCCTTGCGACCCCCTGTGCCCGTGCGTGCGGCTTCCACGCGAAGCTCATCCGCAACCTGCTCAACATCATCGCACGCAAGAACATTGCACTCACGCAGCGCATTGAGTTCACTTCCCGCCGCACCACGCGGGAGAAGCTCATCGCATACCTTTGCGCGCAATCGCGAAGCGCGGGCTCCCCGAGCTTTACGATTCCGTTTGACCGTCAGGAGATGGCGGATTATCTTTGCGTGGAGCGAAGCGGCCTTTCGGCCGCCCTTTCTGCCCTTCGCGACGAGGGCGTGCTGCGGTATTGGAAAAACCGGTTTGAGCTGTTGTAAGCGATTCTCGGCCGCATAGGGCTCTTCTTGTCTGCGACCCCAAGCGGGGGAGGGGGGCGAAGGCGCACGCGTTTGCCGCAAGGCTTTGCCCCGCGCCCCATGAGAGGTCATCCCCGTTGGATCTTTATGTTCCGGGCAGGCGCGAGGGCGCTTAGCCCTTTTTAATAAACTCCACGAACGCGGCCGCCTGCCGTTCGAGGTACGGCGCGCTGGTGGTAAGAACGAGCCGCCCGGCCTCGTCAAGCTGCTCGCTGGCATTGGGAATGGTCAGGCGCGGCGCGTTCATCACGCGCATGTTGAGGTAGCTGATGAGCATCACGAGCTGATCCTGCGCGATGGCGCTTCCGCCGCCCCCGAGGGATACGCCGCTGATGGCGGCGGGCTTGCCCGCAAGCACCTGGCGCTCGGTTTTGCTGATGGGGCGGGAGAGCCAGTCGATCAGGTTTTTGAGCACGCCGGGGAACGAGTGGTTGTATTCGGGCGTGAAAAACCAGATGCCATCCGCGTTTCTGACGGCCTCGCGCGCTTGGGCAACGGCCTCCGGCGCGGGGAACTCGATGTCTTGGTTCATCGGGGGGATGTTCGTATAGTCAAGCAGGTCGAGCTGAGCGCGGGAGCCAAGGACCTCCTTTGCTGCGAGCGCGAGCTGACGGTTGTAGGATTCGTTGCGCAGGCTGCCGACGATGGCTAAAATGTTCATGGTGCAATCTCCTTCCTTTGGGGGTATTCCCATCTTTCTGAAGTATAACAAAGCGCAAGGGGACAGCACAACGGCCAACAGATTATTTCACACTCATGTCAAGAAAACTGAGCGCTGCGCGTCCAAGGGAAGGATCGCCGATTCTGGCGCATATAAATCCTTCCTCTGAGGGAAAATAGCGGAAACAACGAGCGGAGCGCACATGAGAAACGATGCCGACAACAAGCAGATGGCTTTAATGCTGTTCCTAACCATAACGGCGGTAACTACCATCAGCCTGCCGCAGACGCTGGCGAAAGCCGCGGGCACGGGCGCCTGGATCCCTGTGCTTCTCACCTCTATTATCTATGCCTTCGGGGCGATGATGATCGTAGCCCTCAACCGGAAGTTCCAGGGGGAGGTGCTCTTCGATTACAGCAAGCGGCTCGTGGGCAAAGCCGGCTCCTATGCGCTTGGCGCGTTTTATCTGCTGTATTTTCTTTCAATCTCCTCCTTCTTGTGCGCGAGCATGTCCAATGTGCTGGCCAGCAATTTTTTCGCGCGTACGCCGCGTTGGGTCATCATCCTCTTCAGCGTGCCGTTTTATGGGTACGCCGCCTACAAGGGCATCACGAGCATCGCGCGGATGTGCCTTATTTACGGCACGATTTACATCACCATCACGGGCTTCGCGTATATTCTGATGTTTGTGCAGGGGGATGTACGGCATATCCTTCCGCTGTTCGTGAAGCAGGATGTGCCTTCCTATCTGCGTGCGGTGCTCAAAACGGTTCCGTCGTTTTTGGGCATCGAGGTTCTCACCCTCATCCCCATCGCACGAAAAGGGCGGGATCGCGCGCCGTGGGTTGCGTTTTTCACGGTGATCGCCGTCGGCGTTTTCTTCATGATGAACGTTGAGAGCTGCATCATGATGAGCGGCATCAACGAAATCAGGAACCAGAACAACGCGCTCATCAGCGCCATCCGGCAAATCCAACTTCCCGGGCTCAGCTTCTTCGAGCGCATGGATTTCATCTACCTGACCGCCGGCTTCACGGGGTTGTTCGCGGCAAAGGCCGTTGCGATGCTCGCGGCGGTGGAATACGGCTGCAAGCTCTTTCCCAAGGTAAAGCGGGTGATCGGCACGTGCGTTGTGGCGCTCATCGTGTCCGCGGTGAGCATCACGCTCTTCAGCGTCGAAAATATCTGGGGCATATACGATTATATTTTCCTTTACATGGGCAACTTCGGCGCGCTCGTCGTGCCGCTTGCTTTCCATTTGCTCGCCAAGGTAAAACCCAATGCTGCGCAGGCGGTTTAGGCTCGCGGCCCTGCTCGTCGCGGCGCTGATGGCGGCGGGCTGCTGGGACTCGCGGGATGTCGAGTCGCGCAACATCGCGACCCTGGTCATGCTCGATAAAACCGATACCGGTTATGTATTTTACGTGGAGTATGCGGTCCTCGGCGCTGGCTCATCGAACGGATCGGAGGCGGGAAAGAGCGCGTATCGCTACATCGTGGGCGAAGGGGAAACCCTTGCCAGCGCCCGGGAAGCGCTGGATAGCAAATCGGTCAACCCGATTTACCTGGGCGCGGTGAGCGCGGTCATTCTTACCGAAAACATGGCGCATGCCGGCATTGAGGAATATATGTACA
>CAYNDC010000101.1:3806-4470 GCA_964396085.1 uncultured Clostridium sp.
TTCGTCACGAGCGAAAAGCCGGAGACCTTCATGGCGGCCGGCCGCGGTGAGATCAGCGTTGGCAAAACCGTGGAGGACATCTTAAACAACCTCATCAACAACGATCAGATTTGCGATATCGCGCACCTTTCCAAGGTGCTGGAGCACCTCTCCAGTCCCAACAACTGCTTTTTACTGCCAACGGTGAGCCTCGTGAACCAAGAGGTAACGGTTTCCGGCTTTTCGGTGTTCAGCGATGCCCGCTGTATCGGCTTGATCCCATGGAAGGAAACGCGCGGGATCAATTTTATCAATATGGATCACGTGCAAAAGTATTACACGGTGTCTTTCGGAAAGGAGACTGCGACGTTTAAGCTCCAGCTGAAACGCAAGAACATCGAGCCTTCGTATGCGGATGGGGAAATCGGCTTTCTCGTCACGCTCATGTTAGATGCGCAAATCGCCTACGCTTCGGATGCGCTCAAGCTCGACGATGCGCAAGATGAGGTGCTTCGCCAGCAACTCCGAACGATGATCGAAGACGAGATGCGCGTGGCCCTTGAAACCTCCCAAAAGGTGTTTCGCTGCGATTACCTGCACCTGAGCACCGCGTTTCGCATTGCGTACCCTGTGGAGTACCGCTACTTGGAATCGCTGTCTCGAACGTATCATTTTTGACCATCGT
>CAYNDC010000101.1:4480-5625 GCA_964396085.1 uncultured Clostridium sp.
GAGGAGTTCCCCGACGCGCGGATCGGCATTGAGGTCGATGTGAACGTCGATACGTCGGGCGGCTACGATTTCATCCCGCAGCATGAATATTGAAAGGAGCGCACATGGGCAACCGTTCTCAGGAACACGATGAGCTGGTTTATGCTCTTAAACAGGAAAACACAGGCCTGATCGTGCGCAGACTCGGCGGCGGAGCGGGGGAGATCCGGCTCTTGTATATCCGCCAGCTCGTGGACGCCGCCTCCCTTTCGCAGTTCGTCATCCAACCCATCCTCGAATACCTCGAGAAGGGGTGCGTGCACATCAAAGCGGAGAAGCTCGCGCATAGCGTCATCAGCGCCGATGAGTGCAGCGTGCAGGACGACCTTTCGGCCGTTTCCGATCAAATTCTGCTGGGCCATGCGGTGCTCCTGCTCGCCCATGACGAGCGCTACATCAGCGTCAACGTGCGGGAGATCGCGCAGCGCGCAATCGCCACGCCGGATTTTGCCTATTCGATCCTTGGGCCGAAGGACTGCTTCGTTGAAAGCCTCGATGTGAACCTCTCGCTCATCCGCTACCGCCTCAAGGACCCCAAGCTCAAGATCGATATGTTCGAGCTTGGCAAGCGCACAAAGACCAGCTTCGCGGTGATCTACATCGAGGATATCGCCAACGCGGATGTCATCGCCCAAATCGAGGCGCGCCTTCGCACAATTGATACGGATGCCATCTGGGGCACAGGGGATGTATCCGGCTATTTGAACAACTCCCCGTACGATCTGTTTGAACAGCTGCGGGTGACAGAGCGCTCAGATGCCGCCTGCGAGGCAATCGTGGAGGGCAAAGCCGTGCTTCTGGGGGATGGCGGGCAGGTAGCGCTCATCGGGCCGACCACCCTTGACGAATCCCTCTATTCGAGCGACGATCGCTACGGCAACAATCTCTTCGGCCTGTTTTCGAGCGTTTTGCGCCATTTCGCGGTGCTCGTGAGCCTGTGCGCCTCGGCGATGTACGTGGCGCTTGTCTCCTTTCACCCGGATGCGCTGCCCGGCAGCTATGTTATATTTTTGGCGCAGATGCGCCAGAAGGTGTTGTTGCCGGCGACGCTCTGCTCTGCCCCCAGTCTTTGTACCAACCAGTAAGTTAGTAAAGACCGTTCAACG
>CAYNDC010000102.1:0-2716 GCA_964396085.1 uncultured Clostridium sp.
TTTTGCACCGTCGCACGCTGCGGGAGCCTTTCACTTGCAGCGCGGGAGCTCTACGTCAGCCAACCCGCCATCAGCCAGTCCATGCACCGCCTCGAGGGTGCTCTGGGGTGCACGCTTTTCGCGCGAACCAGCCGTGGCATCACGCTGACGAACGAAGGCCGCATGCTCCACAGCTATGCCGAGAAGGCCATCAGCCTCATCAGCGCGGCGGAAGACCGGCTCAACCGCATGCGCACGCTCCAATCCGGCGGGCTGATGATCGGTGCGAGCGACACCCTCTGCCAGTTTTTTCTTTTGCCCTATCTCGAAACGTTTCATGCGGAGTATCCGGACGTTCAGCTCCAGGTTACCAACCGCACCACGCCGGATACGGTGGAGCTTCTCAAAGCCGGCAAGGTCGACATTGCGCTCGTCAACTTACCCGTCATCGACAGCGCGCTGCGCGTGCGCGACGTGCTCAAGGTGCATGATGTGTTCGTTGCCTCCTCCGCCCGGTTTTCGCATTTGCAAGGGCGTCCTGTCACGATGGACGAGCTCTCCCGCGAGCCGCTGGTTCTGCTTGAAAAAGCCTCCAACTCTCGCAAATATCTCGACGATTTTGCGGCCGTGTGCGGCGTGACGCTCAAGCCGGAAATCGAGCTGGGCGCGCACAGCTTGCTGGTGGAGTTCGCGCGGATCGGCCTGGGCGCCGCCTGTGTGACCCACGAGTTTGCTGCCGGCGCCATCCAAAGCGGCGAGTTATTCGAAATCAACCTGACGCCACCCATGCCCTCGCGCGGCATTGGCTTGATCTCCCTTGAGGGCGTCCCCCTCTCCTACGCCGCCGACCGCTTTATCCAGATCATGCTTGAGACCCAAGCGGAAAGCCTTGCGGCGCATGAGCCGGAGCACCAATAGGGAAGCATGGCTGGCGTCTCTCCCTGCCGGGGAAACGCCGGAGCCGCACACCTCCCGAACCCCTGCAGATCCGTATGCTCCGGGCCCCGCACGTCGGGTCCGGGGCTTTTCGTTTCGCCTGCTTGCGCGCAGATTATGGAGTGAAGTTCCTTCCTGGTAAATGTATTTGCCAACCCTCCTGCCCCGCTGATATAATAACCTAGGCGTATATTGTGCAAAGGAGTTACTATGGTCAAACACGTCGTCTGTCACCGCTACTGCGATAAGGCCGAAGCCCCAAAGGTCTCGGCCATGCTCAACGCGCTCGTGGGCGTGGTGCCTTCTCTTCGCTCGATGGAAACGGGCGTGGATTTCCTCAACAGCCCCCGCTCCTACCATATGGTGCTCATCGCCGCCTTCGACGACCGCGCAGGCTTGGACGAGTACCTTTCTCACCCCGCGCATGTCAAGGTCAAGGATTATATCCACACCGTGTTAGAAAGCTCCGTAGCCGTGGATTATGAATGCTGATACGAACACCTTCAGGGCGGTAGCGCCCTTTGAGCCGCAGGGCGATCAGCCCGAGGCGCTTGAAAAGCTCTCCCGGGGAGTCCTGGAAGGGAAACAAACACAGGTTCTGCTGGGCGTAACAGGATCCGGCAAAACCTTTACTATGGCCAAAATCATCGAAAAGCTGCAACGGCCAACGCTCGTTATTGCGCACAATAAAACGCTCGCGGCACAGCTATGCAGCGAGTTCCGCGAGTTTTTCCCGGACAGCGCCGTTGAATATTTCGTGAGCTACTACGATTATTATCAACCCGAAGCGTATATCGCCTCTTCCGACACCTACATCGAAAAGGTGTCGAGCGTCAACGATGAGATCGATAAGCTGCGCCACAGCGCGACCTGCGCGCTCAACGAGCGTCGCGATGTGATCATCGTCGCCTCCGTCTCGTGCATTTACGCGCTGGGCGACCCGGCGGAATATTTAAAGCTGTCCATCTCCTTGCGCGAAGGCAAGAAGATCGAGCGGGACGAAGTCATCCGCGCGCTCGTCGACATCCAATACCAGCGCAGCGAACTCGATTTTGCACGAGGTACCTTCCGCGCCAAGGGGGATGTTTTGGACATCTTTCCCATCAACTGGACGGATAAGGCCCTGCGCGTGGAGTTCTTTGGAGATGAAATCGAGCGCATCAGCGAGATTTCGGCGCTTACGGGTGAGGTGCTTGCGCTGCGCTCGCACGCGGCGGTCTTCCCTGCCTCCCACTACGCCACAAGCAAGGAAAAGCTCGAAGCCTCCATCGACGAAATCGAACAGGACGTGCGCGAGCGCGTGCAATGGTTTCGGGAGCATGACAAACTGCTTGAGGCGCAGCGCATCGAACAGCGAACGCACTACGACATCGAAATGATGCGTGAAATCGGCTATTGCCAGGGAATCGAGAACTACTCGCGCTATTTCGACGGGAGAGTGCCCGGGCAGCCGCCTTTCACGCTGCTGGATTATTTCCCCGAGGACTTTTTGCTCTTCATCGATGAGTCGCACGTGACCATACCGCAGATTCGGGGCATGTTCGGCGGCGACCTTTCACGAAAGACCGCCCTTGTCGATTACGGCTTTCGCCTGCCGGCGGCTTACGACAACCGGCCGCTGCGCTTCGAGGAGTTCAATTCGCGTATCGGTCAGCTCATCTGTGTGTCCGCTACGCCCGCAGCCTATGAGCTAGAGCGTTCGGAGCAGACGGTCGAGCAAATCATCCGTCCAACGGGCCTCGTGGATCCGGAGATTTCCGTGCGTCCGGAAGTGGCGGACGCCAAGCTGGGTCTGGCCACC
>CAYNDC010000102.1:2726-5592 GCA_964396085.1 uncultured Clostridium sp.
GCGAGGTCAAGCGTACGGCCGAGCGCGGCTACCGCACGCTTGCGACGACGCTGACCAAACGCATGGCCGAAACCCTTACGGACTATCTCGACTCGATGGGCGTGCGCGTGCGTTACATGCACTCGGACATCGAAACCATCGAGCGCATGGAGATCATCCGCGATTTGCGCCTGGGCGAATTCGACGTGCTGGTGGGCATCAACCTGCTGCGCGAGGGTCTCGATCTTCCCGAGGTGGGCCTTGTCGCCATCCTCGATGCGGATAAAGAGGGATTCCTTCGAAGCTCCACCTCGCTGATCCAAACCGTTGGCCGCGCCGCGCGCAACGTGGACGGCCGCGTGATCATGTATGCGGATGAGATCACCGATTCGATGCGCTTTGCGATCGACGAAACCAACCGCCGACGGGCGAAGCAAAGCGCCTTCAACCAAGCGCACGGCATCACGCCCACGAGCATCCACAAGAGCGTGCACAGCGTGCTCGAAATCACGCGCAAGGCGCAGGCAGACGCGCAAATGACCACGGAGGAACGCGCCGCGCGCATTGAAATCGTACGCGCGCAGATGCGCGAGGCCGCGATGGAGCTCGACTTTGAAACGGCAGCGAAGCTCAGGGACGAGCTGTTTGCCCTTACGGGCGAAGCGGCGCAGAAGAACGCTAAACCCTTGCCCGGCACGCCCGGCAGCGCCAAACCCGCGCGCGGACGCGGGCGCAAGTCCCCCCGCAGGGGCAAATGAAGGAAAGCGACGGAGATGATAAAATAGATGAACGACGTATTGCGCATTGAAGGCGCGCGGGAGCACAACCTCAAAAACGTCAGCCTCACGCTGCCACGAAACAAATTGATCGTATTCACGGGACTTTCCGGTTCCGGCAAATCGAGCCTCGCCTTTGACACCATTTACGCCGAAGGGCAGCGTCGCTATGTGGAGAGCCTTTCCTCCTATGCGCGCCAGTTCCTCGGCCAGATGGAAAAGCCCGATGTGGACTATATCGGCGGCCTTTCCCCCGCCATTTCCATCGACCAGAAGAGCACCTCCAACAACCCGCGCTCAACCGTGAGCACGGTGACCGAAATCAACGACTACCTGCGATTGCTCTTTGCGCGCATTGGGATCCCCCACTGCCCCAAGTGCGGCAGGCGGATCGACCGCCAATCCATCGACCAGGTGGTGGATCAGGTAATGGCCCTCGCCGAAGGCACGCGCGTGCAGATCATCGCCCCCGCGGTGCGCGCGAGAAAGGGCGAGCACGCGAAGCTTCTCGAGCAGATTAAAAAGGATGGCTATGTGCGCGTGAAGGTGGACGGCGTCGTTTACGACATCGCGGATGTGCCGCCGTTGGATAAAAAGTTCAAGCACACCATCGACGTAGTTGTCGATCGCATCGTCGTGCGCCCCGGCGCGCAAGCGCGCCTGAGCGATTCGTTCGAAACCGCCTTCAACTTTGGTGGCGGCCTCGCCAAGGCCGATATCGAGGGCGCGGAAACCCTGTTTTCGCAGAATTACGCCTGTCCGGAGTGCGGCATAAGCATCGAGGAACTTACACCGCGCATGTTTTCCTTCAACAACCCCTTTGGCGCCTGTCCGACCTGCTCAGGCCTGGGTTCGCTCATGCGGCTGGACCCGGCGCTCGTTGTACCGGACGAGTCGCTTTCGCTCGCCAAAGGCGCAATCTCCGTCACCGGCTGGCAGAACGCCAACGGCGAGAGCATCGCGAGCATGTTTTTCGATGCCATCGCCAACAAATACGGATTCACGCTCACCATGCCTTTCCGGGATATCCCCGAGGAAGGGAAAAAAGCCATTCTATACGGCACCGGCGGCGAGAAGCTGCACATGCAATACCGCCGCGAATTCGGCGCAGGCACGCTCGATCAGCCCTTTGAGGGCATCTGCCCCAACCTCGAGCGCCGCTACCGCGAAACCCAGTCCGAGGCGATGAAGCGCGAGATCGAATCCTATATGTCCCACGTCCCCTGCCCGGACTGCGGCGGCAAGCGCCTTCGGCCCGAGAGTCTCGCCGTAACGGTAGGCGATATTTCCATCGCCGCGCTCAACGACATGACGGTCATTGGCGCGCGCGCGTTCTTAAAGGGTCTGGAGCTGACACAAACCGAGCGGATGATCGCCGTACAGATCGAAAAGGAACTTGATTCCCGCCTCGGCTTTTTGGCGGATGTGGGGCTGGACTACCTCACCCTCTCGCGCGCGGCGGCATCCCTCTCGGGGGGCGAGGCGCAGCGCATCCGCCTGGCTACGCAAATCGGCTCCGGCCTCGTGGGGGTCTTATACATTTTGGACGAGCCATCCATTGGCCTCCATCAGCGGGATAACGACAAGCTCCTAGCGACCCTTCGCGGCATGCGGGATTTGGGCAACACGCTCATCGTCGTCGAGCATGACGAGGAAACCATGCGCGCGGCCGACTACATTGTGGATGTAGGCCCCGGCCCGGGCGAGTTCGGTGGTGAAATCGTCGCCTGCGGCACGCTCGAGGACATTTGCAATAACGATGCCTCCATCACCGGGCGCTACCTTTCGGGCAAGGAGAGAATTGAGGTTCCCCAAACGCGCCGCGCTTATGACGGGCGCTACCTCACCATTCGCGGCGCGCGGGCGAACAATTTGAAGGGCATCAGCGTGAAAATTCCGCTTGGCGTGTTCACGTGCGTAACGGGCGTCTCCGGAAGCGGCAAGTCGAGCCTCGTCAACGAAATTCTGAAAAAGACATTGCTGCGCGACCTCAACGGCGCACGCATTCATCCAGGTCCGAGCGATGGCGTCGAAGGCATCGAAGCGCTGGATAAGATTATCGACATTGACCAGTCCCCCATCGGGCGTACGCCGCGCAGCAACCCGGCGAC
>CAYNDC010000103.1:0-5573 GCA_964396085.1 uncultured Clostridium sp.
GGTGCAGGCGGTGAGGAGCCGCCCAGGTGGGTTCGATTCCCACATATTCCCGCCACAGGCGCCGCGCTTCTCGCGGCTGTTCAGCCCGCATGCATCACGCAGCGGGCTGAATCTTTTATGAAGGCCGAACGCGCGCAGTCCTCCCCCGCCATCCCGAACAAGCTCGGGCGCTTAGAGCGCCCGCGTGCCGGCTTTTGCATCGTGCCGAAAAAATACGATGCCCGGCCTTTTTTCGGCAAACTTCGTGGTTGCTGCTGCGATCTTTTTCTCTATCAATAAACAATCTTTCTTTCTGATAGCAAGACTTTTGGCCAACTTCTTACCAATATCAAATTTCCTCTTGCATATTTGGTCTAAGCGGGATAGACTGTGGTTAGTCTAATACGTTTAGATTGGAGAAAATACGATGACTCACAATATAACGCTTACTGACGCAGAAGAAAAACTCGCAGCCTTAATATGGCGGTATGCCCCGTTGACCTCGCCCGATTTAGTCGCGCTTGCGCAGCGAGAAATGGATTGGAAAAAATCAACGACTTATACCGTGTTAAAGAAACTTTGCGGTAAGGGCGTATTCAAGAACGAAAACACGAATGTATCCATTGTGCTTACCCGCGATGAACAAATTGCCCGCCAAAGCCGCCGATATGTGGAAGATACATTTGGCGGGTCATTGCCGAAATTCATCACTTCATTTTTCGGCGGCAGGAAACTGACGCCGGAGCAAGCAGCAGAGCTTAAGCGCCTGATTGAAGAGCACGAGGGGGGCAGCAACAATGGATAAACTGTTCCTAACAATCCTAAACATGAGCTTGACCGGAGCATTTGTAATCGCAGCGATATGCCTTGCCCGTCTGCCGCTCAAAAAAGCGCCGAAAATCATTTCCTATTGTCTATGGGCAGTAGCGGGATTCCGGCTTGTGTTCCCATTTTCAATCGAGAGCGTTTTCAGTTTGATCCCGTTCAAGGCGCAGACGATACCGCCGGATATCGCCATGCAAGCAATCCCGCGTATTGATAGCGGCATCCCTTTTGTGAATAACGCAGTCAGCAGGATTCTTCCTGCCGCCACGCCGGCTGCCAGCGTAAATCCATTGCAGGTATGGACGACGATCGGTGCGTTTGTTTGGCTCATTGGCGTTGCTGTCATGGTCCTTTACGGCGTGGTGTCCTATGTTATCCTCAAACGAAAAGTGAGGGGAGCAGCTCACATCGAAGCAAATATCCATGAAGCGGAAATGATACAATCGCCTTTTGTGCTGGGCGTTTTCAAGCCGAAAATCTACCTGCCCGTTGGCTTATCAGCTCAGGAGAGAGGCTATATTCTTTTGCACGAACAAACGCATATTCGGCGGTGTGACCACATCATAAAGTTCGCGGCGTATTTCATTTTGTGTTTGCATTGGTTTAATCCGTTGGCATGGGCGGCGTGTCTGCTGATGGGTGCGGATATGGAATTGTCCTGCGACGAGCGCGTGTTGAAAGAAATGGGCGGCGAAATGAAAAAGGACTATTCGCTGTCGCTTTTATCTTTTGCGACGGAGCGGCGCATCATCGGCGGCAGCCCCCTTGCCTTTGGAGAGGGCGGCGCGAAAGAGAGGATAAAAAACGTGCTGAATTTTAAGAAACCGTCCCGGGTGATTGTGGCCGTGTCAGTTGCGTTGGTTGCTGTGTTGATCGTAGGGTTTGCGGCCAATCAGGCGACTGATAGAAATCTCGCCATGCAGGGTACCCTCAGCCCTGGCGATGGTTGGAGTGGCAATATGAACGGCAAGTCCATAACCCTAGAAGATGTGCGAACCCTTGCTGAAAAGGGGGATAGCCTGCTGTTTGAAGATTTTGAGAAATACACCAGCGCAAACGTCAGTTCCAACCTTGACTACAATATCATGGTCTACGGTGTTGAGGGTGGCTATCGTTTAATTGTACGCTCAGAGAAAGGCGGCAAGCCGGACAGCGTAAATCTTGAAAGCATTTGGGCAAGCGGCGGGAGCGGAATTGACATCCGATCTGGAGATATCGATGAATTTCTGCGTAAATGGCCGGTTATTATGCAGGTGAAAGACGGCACAGCTACACCATCCGGAGTAACCGTTACACTCAAAAATGTCACGGATGCCGCATTCACCTATGGCGAAAGTTACACGATACAGCGCAAAACCGATTATGGATGGATAGACGTCGTACCTGTCATCGAGAATTACGGTTTCAACGATATTGGATATATGCTCGAGGCCCTGGAGAGTGAGGAAATCCTTGTTGACTGGGAATGGCTTTACGGCAAACTTCCCGCCGGTGATTATCGAATTGCGAAAGAAGCACTATGTGTCAGGTCTCCGGGCGACTATGACACGTTCTCATTGTTTGCAGCATTTACGATTGGGCAATGAGCATTTATTGATGTGAAATGACCCTCTTTGTTTGACCGCCAGTGGGCAAGAACTGCATTGCGGTAGATATGCAGGCCTATCCGCCGCATTTGCAAATGAGCCGCTGCCCTCTTCAAGCGCAAATGGATGAGCCTCATCACAGCAGCTCAAGCGATCTTTATCGTGTGGCACAGACTCAATCGAGCCGAGCAATGGAAGCTTCGCAATAAAAAAGGCCCCCTGTGGGGCCTTTGCCATGCGCCTACATGCCCTCCAGCAACGTGAGCGCATCCATCACCAACTCGCGGCGGCGAACAAGCTCCTTTTCCGGAGTCAGATGTGGATCGCCGGTCGGATAGGGGATCGCCTGCGCGCCGGAAATACGCGCCGCACCGACTGTTTTTGAAATCGGAGTCACCGTGCAGATATGGGCGGCAGGGATGCCGGCCTTTTCAATTTGCTTGACGATCGTTGCACCGCAACGCGTGCAGGTTCCTCAGGTCGAGGTGAGGATTACGGCATCCACCCCGACGGGTAGCAGGACCCGCGCAATCTCCTGTCCCATCCTCGTAGCATCCGAGACGGATGTGGAGTTGCCTGTCGTGGTCACGAGATAGGGATACACGCTGCCGATGACGCCCTCCTTTTGCAGCGTATAAAGCATATCCATGGGCGCGACGCGGTTCGGGTCCCGGTTGGCGTAGACTGGATCGTACCCGGCGTGAACCGACTCCCACTCCCCAGCCTTGAGGCCGGCCTCGGATGCGGCTTCATATTGTTTCCATGTTTTCGCAGTGGCCGCAGGCAGATGGTCCGGATTGCCCGTTGGAACGATGCCACCCGTGGTGCAAAGGGCGATCTTCGCGCCGCGCAGCGATGACAGCGCTGGCGCAGGCGCAACTTTGTCGTAAACGGATATTTCTAGCTCCGTTTCAAAGTCCTCCCCCTTAAGTTTGGACACGAGCATGTCCACAGCGCGTTGCGCGCCGT
The DNA here is from genome assembly GCA_964396085.1 of uncultured Clostridium sp. Taxonomy (GTDB): domain Bacteria; phylum Bacillota; class Clostridia; order Christensenellales; family CAG-138; genus Phil1. The sequence goes on from CAYNDC010000103.1 coordinate 3,360, forward strand.
TCTTCTCCCGAAAGAGATTGACCCGCTTTCCTTTGGCGTAGTATTGCTCCTTGTTCGGCGATTCTAGCGCTTCGCCCGCAAGCAGCTTGTTGGCGAAGCCCGCCATCAACGGCACGGCGCCGCGCATACCCGCTGCGGATTTGGAGGTTTTGAGGATGTAAATGTCCTTTTTATACATTTCGACCGCCGGGTTTTCCCAATAGAGTCCGGTGATCGCCTCAACCCCAAGCTCATTTTTAACGTATTTGCAGATGTCGGCGCAGGCGATGCCGAAGCGGCCGGCGTTGAACGCGGGCCCGGCGATGAAAAGATCGGGCGTGTTCGCCTCTACATGGGTTTTGACAAAAGCCCGCACCGCCTCCATATTCTCCACATAATAGTTGTCCCCGCAGATGAACGTGCCAACGATCAGGGCATCCCGAAGCAGCGGTGCAAATGCATTGGCCGGGCCGATTTGGCCGGGATGAAACGAAGGCTTTGCATAGGCCATTTCCTCGCCGCCGATCTGTCCAAAAAACTGGTTGGTGTAGCAAATGACTTTTTTCACGATGCGCTTCCTTTCAAATTGTCGTTGCGCTCAGGTGCGTGTTACCCTGCAGGTTATGGCTGCCCATGATGCCGTGAATTTCCACCAGCAGCGTTCCATCCTTTTGAATGGAATTGACATTCCCGCCGGTAACGCGCTCGATCTCCTTGAGTTCGCCCAAGGTGCGCTCCATCTTGGGCAACAGGATGGTGGCGTTGCTGTTGCCCGTAGAAACGATAGCGTCGGCTTCCTGCGCGCTGTCCGGCAACGACTCAGACATGCCGTCTACGCCGGCATCTTCGTTGGTAATGATCACGGTTTTAATGCCACGCTGTTCCAGCCCCTGGCAAGTGATCATCAAATCCGTTGTGGGATTGCCAAACCCCTCCTGAGATATGATAGCTCCTTGTGCGCCGAGCGATTGCACGGCCTTTAGCGTCAGCATGGTATTGCGGTATTTCTCCTTGAGCGTCACCATCAGGGGATTGAGCACAACGCCCATGAAGTTCACTTCTTCGCCGTGCTTCGCCAGGAGCTCGGCAATGACCGCATTATTAAGGTGGTGATACGTCGTGGTCTTGGAGCCGGGAGAAACGCAGTTGCCGCTGACGATTGCACCGTCCATAAACTCCAGAGGAGAAAGCACGGCGGGGATCAGCGCCTTGCAATCCCGTCCATAGAAGTAAGTATCATGCAACAGGCCTTGCGCCATGCAGTTGCATACGTACACCACGCGCGGCAACTCCGGATACTGGGCGAATTTCTCGCCGATGGGCGGCCATTCATAGCAAATGCTTTCATAATGCGGATACTCGAGGCCAAGCTTGCCGATATAATGCGCCGCCTTGATCCCCGCCAGGCGCACCGTTTCCTCATGCTCATGCTGGTCCACCTGTTCGGCCTTTGTGATGTGCATGACGATATTGATTAACTGTGAGAAAATACTGTATTGCGCGCCGGGACCGCTCATGTCGATCAGCCCCTCCTGAAAGCCGACGATCGGGCCGGTGCTCACCACGGCGCATCCCTTGAGCGCATAGGTGATCCCCGTGCCGGCCGCCTCCATGGTTTCACGGAACAAGCCGGGGAATGCCTCCCCCTCCGGCTTTGCACGCAGCTCGATGACATCCTTCACCGGAAGGATACGGCAGGATTCCCCCGGCTTTGCCAAATCAAAAGAAACCGCCGCAACGCGCCGGTCCTCCAACACCAGTTGAGTCAAGGCGGCCGGGTCGATCGTGAGAACGCCGTCGCAAATGCCGGCGGTTTCCCCAAACACCACATCCCGAATGCGGATATTCCTCAGTTCCAATGCCATTTCATTATCCATCCTGCAAGAAATAATTATTGTATACAAAGGTATATACGGAATATAGCAAAAATCTACCTCGAAAGTCAACCGCCACATGCCTTTTTGGGCGGTGAAAAGCCCGAAACCGGCGTGCGGCTTCGGGCTTCCTCCTGTGTTGATTCCATTCGTCCGGTCGTGCTTTACGCGCTCGCTTCTTTCCGCTCCCCCGCCATCATGAGGCCGAGCTCGTTGCGCGTGGCGTCTTTCTGTTCGATGATGCCCATCACTTCGCCCCCGTATAGCACGAGGATGCGATCGGAGATTTCAAGGATTTCGTCCAGTTCGGTGGAGACGAGCAGCACCGCCGCGCCGCGGTCGCGCTCCTCCACGATGCGGG
>CAYNDC010000104.1:0-5556 GCA_964396085.1 uncultured Clostridium sp.
CGCGAGATTACCGACCCGCGCGAGATCGTGCGCCTTCTCGAGTGCGCAAAGACCATCCGCATCGCCATGTTCGACGACGCGTACCCCTACATCGTTCCGATGAATTTCGGCTATGCTCTTGAGGGAGATCGCCTGCTCTTTGCCATGCATAGCGCCCGGGCCGGAAAAAAACTCGAGCTTTTGCGCGCGAATCCGCGCGTCGCCTTCGAGCTGGACGTGGAAAACGGGCTGGATGAGGCGGCACACCCCTGCAACTACGGCTTCTTTTACGAGTGCATACTAGGAAGAGGAATCATTCGCTTTGCGCAAACTCACGCCGAAAAGGAAGAACTGCTCGGCCTCATCATGAAGCATCAGGCAGGGCGGACGTGCAGTTTTACCGAAACTGAGACCGCCACGGTTGAGGTGTTCGCCCTCGAGGTAGAAACCTTCAGCGCCAAGGCGCAGCGTCCGGCGGCGGTACGGCTATAAGGGCGAAAGCGCCGGGCAAACGCTTTGTGCGCCTTCCTTGATGCAGGCGTACGAATGAAGGAGAAACCCTATGCGATTAGTAAGCGATAAGGTCATCTTGCGGGATATGATCGAGTCCGACATCGAGGAGCGAATACGCTGGCAAACGGTTGAAACCGAGTGGCTCCTGTGGGACGCGCCGTGGGAAAACGACCCCAAGAGCATCCATTACGTCCCCTTCGACGAGGAGACTTACCGCCGCGGGGCCGAAAAAAAGCTGGAAACCCTGCGCAACAGCGCACAGCATGCGCCGCGCCAAAGCTTTGAAATTTGCATCAACGACGCGCGGGAAACGCACATCGGCTGGTGCAACTGCTATTTCATCGACGACATGTATTTCTACTGCCCCACGGGAACGCGCCGCGCAATCGGCATCGACATCCCCTGCGAGGGCGCGCGCAACCGGGGCTATGCCACGGCGGCATGGAAACTTTTCATCGCGTACCTCGTTGAAAACGGCGCGGGGGAAATTTATACGCAAACCTGGTCCGGCAACCTGCGCGTGCAGGGATTGATACACAAGCTCGGCTTCCTCGAGGTCGACCGCAAAGAAGGCTTGCGCCTCGTTCGCGGCGAACGCTACGACGCGCTGACCTTCCGCCTTGGTCAAGAGGCGCTCACACGCCTAGTCGCCGGCACAAGCAGCTAACGCGCAACACAGAACAACCGACAAGGAGGGCATTGATATGGCGCGCAAGGACAACCGTTTTCTCAAAGTTTATGAGGAAAGCCGCATGATGAGCGGCAATGAGATTTGGGTGGATTCGCAAACGGGCGTAAACTACCTCTACCACCAGTCTGGCTACGGCGGCGGCCTGACCCCGCTGCTCGATGAGCAGGGAAAGCCTATCGTAACGCCGAAATTTGAGTTGGACACCCTAATATACAACAGCCGCTAGGCATCTGCGCTTGTGTTCTCTGCACGCCAATGCTATCATGAATGTGGCGCAAGGAGCAGCATGGATATCCTCGAAAACCTCAATCCCGAACAACTCGATGCCGTTACCGCAACCGAAGGCTACGTCCGCGTGATCGCGGGCGCCGGCTCCGGCAAAACGCGCGCGCTCTCGCACCGCTTCGCCTACCTCGTGAACGAAATCGGCATCATGCCGGGCAACATCTTGTGCGTCACCTTCACCAACAAGAGCGCCAACGAGATGAAGCAACGTATCCGCCGCCTAACGGGAGAGAACGACACGGGGTACATCAGCACCTTCCACGGCTTTTGCGTCAGCGTTCTGCAGGAGGACGGCAACGCGGTCGCCTACCCGAAGAGCTTCCTCGTGCTGGATAATTCCGACATCGACGCGATGCTCAAAATCATCTACGAGGAACGGGGATTGACGCTCCGGCACATGACCTTCGGCCACGCCAGGGACATGATCGAAATCCGCAAATGCCAAACGAACCCGGACTACTATCTCGATATGATCGCCATGTCGCCGGAGGAGCTCAAGCGCAAGTATGACGAGGCCGTCTCGGCCGAGGATATCATCTTTTACGGCTACCTCTACCAGGAAAAGAAATGTTTCGGCCTCGACTATAACGACCTCATCAAATTTTCGCTCTACATCTTCCGTGAAAATGAACAAATCCGCTTAAAATGGCAGCAGCGGCTCGAATATATCATGATCGACGAGTATCAGGACATTGACGAGCTGCAATATGCGCTCATGCGGGTCCTGTGCGCCTATCACAACAACCTGTTCATCGTGGGTGACCCGGACCAGACCATCTACACCTGGCGCGGCGCGCGCATGCAGTATCTGCTCGATTTCGATCGCGATTTCCCGAATGTGAAAACCATTATGATGATGCGCAACTACCGCTCCACCCCCGAAGTGGTGGCTGTTGCCAACGCGCTGATCGGGAGGAACAAGCAGCGCATCAAAAAGGAGCTGATCCCCACCTTGCCCGCCGGCCCCGCGGTCCTCTATCACCATGCCGCAAGCGCGCAGGACGAGGCCCGCTGGATTGCGGGCGAAATCAAGGCGCTGCAGCAAACGGGCGCGGCGCTCTCGGACATCGCCCTGCTCTACCGCGCGCACTATGTGACGCGCGCGATCGAGGAGGTTTTTCTCCAAGAGGAAATCCCATATCGCATCTATAGCGGCGTGCAGTTCTTCGCGCGGGCGGAAATTAAGGATGCGCTCTCTTACCTTCGCCTGATCGCGCACAGGGACGACCTCTCGTTCCTTCGCGTCGTCAACAACCCCAAGCGGAACCTCGGCGTTCGCCGCATCCGCTTTTTGCAGGCATACGCGGCACAGCACGCCTGTTCCCTGTATGAAGCGCTCGTTCGCACGGTGGAGGATGAGCTGTTTAAGAACACGAAGGCTAAAAAATTCATCGAGCTTGTGGAGCGCTTTTCGGCCGCTTTTAGCGAGATGCCAATCTCGGAACTGCTCGCAAAAATCCTCGATCAGTCCGGTTACGAGCAAGCCCTTCGCACAGAGGGCAGCCAGGAACGGCTCGACAACCTCGCCGAGCTTCGTCAGGCCGTGTATGAGTACGAAACCACCTGCGGCGAGGAGACGACGCTCGAGAGCTACCTCGCCCATGTCGCCCTGCTCACGAACCTCGACGCGCAAGGCGCATCGAGCCAGGTGAAGATGATGAGCGTGCACAGCGCCAAGGGGCTGGAGTTTCCCTATGTGTTCCTTTGCGCGCTCGAGGAGGGCGTGTTCCCCTCGCGCAAGGTCGCGACCCTCGAGGGCATGGAGGAGGAGCGCCGCCTCGCCTTCGTCGCCATGACGCGCGCCGAACAAAGGCTTTATCTCTCCGGCTCGCAAGGCAAGAACCTCGATGGTTCTTTCCGCTATCCCTCGCGCTTCGTGCTCGACATCGACAAGCGCCTCTTGCAATACGATACGGAACTGCCCGAAAGCCTCGTGCGCGAGGCCCAAGCGCACACGCACAGCCGGGACCTTACGCTGGAAGCCGCCGCCGACGGTCCGGCCTTTCAGGCAGGCGACGCGGTGATGCACCCCGTGCTCGGCCGCGGCGAGATCGTCGGCATCGACGCGCAGAATTTGGCGTACGTGATCCTCTTTGATACGATCCCCACGCCGCGCAAGATCAATTTCCGCGTTCGGCTCGAGCGCGCCTAAGGCGCCGCGTGCATGATTTTGACAAAGTTCATATTTTATCCGGTGCAATTCCCGCGGCTTTGTGCGATAATATTTCTCGTTATGCTTCAGGAAGGGTATCAATTTCATGCCATTGATTAAAACAATCCCGCACAAAAGGACGGCCGTGACTCCGGCGCGGGGTTGTTGTGCGAAACAAGAAACAAGGCGAAGGGACGGCGCGAAAGCGAGCGTTTTTGACTTAGCCTTCGCGCAAAGAGAGCCGCGGGGTACGCGTACCCGCCTTGCGCGGTGCCGCCTTATCCCCATACAGGCGCTTTGCGCGGTTCTTCTTCTTCTGGCGCCGGCTGTTGCCCTGACCGGCTGCGCGCGCGCGGTCTCTACCGGGGGCGATCCGCTTACCCCCGTTCCCGCGTTTCGCACGAGCGCGCCGACGCTCTCTCCCGCCCCTTCGGATGCGGATATCGCCGCGCAGGCGCTCACCGCGTTTGAAGATGCGTTCCATCTCGACTATACGCGGTACGACATCGACCGCGAAGTGGAGACGATGACCGAGCTTATGAAGTTCCGTTTCCTCTATGTGGGCATGGCTAACGATTTTGATGCCGCAATCGAGTCCGCGGCAAACGCGGCGCTCGCGCATGTCCTGCAGCTCGATCCCGCCGCGAGGCTTGCGCTCAGCTTCCCTGCGGCGGACTGGCGCTTGATGGTGGCGCTCTCGAGCGATTGCCAGGAGCTGCCCGAGGCGAAGCTCATGCGGCTGATTGTCCCCGCGGTAAATTATGAAAACGGCGTTCTTTCCGTTTCCCTTCCCGCTTTTGAAACCTTGTTTGAAAACGAGTCGAATGACGTGCAATACGATGCGCTTTCGATTTACTGCTACCTCAACACCGTTTACGACGAAAACGGCGAGGAGACCGACTCTGATGGCGCGTATGAGTTCCCGGAGGGCTACCTTGCAACGCTCGTGGAGCCTTTGCCCAAGCGCAACATCAAGGATGGTTGGTATAACGACCGCTCCAACGCCTCGCGCCGCCACATGGGAACCGACATCACGGCGCCCGAGGGGCGGATCATCCACGCGGTGAGCGCGGGCACGGTGCTTTACATCGGCTACACCGATGTCGCCGGCAATTACGTCATGATCGCGGATGATTACGGCTTCCGCTACACCTACTGCCATATGGTTGAGCGCACGACGCACGTCGAGGTGGGCGCGCGCGTGAGCGCGGGCGATATCATCGGCAACGTGGGCAACACCGGCAACAGCGACGCGCCGCATTTGCACCTGTCGCTCATCACGCCCGAGCACCGCTATGTCAACCCGTATCCCCTCGTTGCCGCGGTGCGCATGCTCGTCGGCGGCTAAGGGAGCGCAGCACTCGAATGCCCCGCCGAGGCCGGTTGATTGCCGGCCTATTTTCTTTGCTCTTGGCCGCGCGCACAAGCGCTTAATCCTAAACTTAAAGTTTAACAATACTATATTGACAAGAAGCGCCAAAAATGCTTTAATAGCTTCCGGCGGTTTAGATATTCTAAACACGGGGTTTAATTCCATGCCCCCGCCGGGAAGGGAGGCAGCCGCATGCAAATCGGCGATCGGATCAAGCGAAGACGATTGCGCCTAGGCCTCACGCAGGAGGAGCTTGCCGCGCGCACGGAGCTATCGAAGGGCTTCATTTCCCAGCTCGAGCGGGACTTGACCTCACCGTCCATCGCGACGCTCACGGATATCCTCGAGGCGCTTGGCACGGACCTATCTGATTTCTTCGCGGAACGCCGCGAGGAAAAGGTGGTTTTCGGCGCGGAGGACGTGTTCGTCAAGGAGGATGCGGAGAGCGGCCATTCCATCCATTGGCTGATCCCCAACGCGCAGAAGAACCTGCTCGAGCCTATTTTGGTGGAGCTTGCGCCCGGCGGGCGCACGGTTGAGGATGATCCCCACGAGGGGGAGGAG
>CAYNDC010000105.1:0-5454 GCA_964396085.1 uncultured Clostridium sp.
AGAAGCAGACCGGCGGCAGCGGCCAGTTCGGCGTGGTCAACATGCGCTTCGAGCCGCTCGAGGGCGGCGAGGATTTCGAGTTCGTCAACGCCATCGTGGGCGGCGTGGTGCCCAAGGAGTTCATCCCCGCCGTTGAAAAAGGAACGCGCGAGGCCATGCAGCGCGGCGTTTTGGCCGGCTACCCGATGACGGGCGTCAAGGCCACGCTGTTCTTTGGCAAATATCACCCGGTGGATTCCAAGGAAGTCGCCTTCAAGTCCGCCGCTCGCCTTGCTTATAAAGAGGCGTGTGCGCACGCGAGCCCGGCGCTGATCGAACCGATCAATAAATACGAAATCACCGTGCCCAGCGACTATGTGGGCGACGTCATCGGCGATATCAACCGCCGCCGCGGCAGGATGCTGGGCATGAACCCCGGCGAGGGCGGCACGGTGGTCGTGGCGGAAGCTCCGTTCTCCGAAATGTTCAAGTACGCGACAGACCTGCGTTCCATGACGCAGGCGCGCGGTTCCTTCACGAGCGAGTTCGTCCGCTACGAGGATGTACCGGCGCTCGAGGCCAAGAAGATCATCGACTCGGCCAAGAAGGAAGAGGAAGAAGAAGAATAATCAAACGACTTTTTGCGAACGGGCGGCGAACAGCCGCCCGTTCGAGCCATATAAAGGAGGGTTACGATGAAGATATGGGCAGCCACGCGCGACGAGAATAAAATCCTGCGCGATCGGATTTTTGATTTTCCCGCCGCAAAGCCGCGCACGCTCGAGGAGTGGAGCGCGCTGCTGGGCGAGGTGTGCAGCGAGTTGGATCTCGCGCGGCCGGTTTTGCTCAAAAAGCACATCAACGACCTCAACGCATTCCGGCACACGGCCTTCCTGCCTGCGGACTTTATGGAGTCCGTGGATTTCCACAAATTCACAATCGAGCTTTTCCCGGAAAAGAAAAAGGAACACGCCAAGGCATAGGAACGCGCCCGCAGAGATATCCTAAGCTCCATCAACCAAAGGAGAACGGCTATGGATACCATTGCATTGTTTTTAATCATCATCGGCGCGCTCAACTGGGGCTTGGTAGGCATCTTTCAATACGACCTCATCGCGGGGCTTTTTGGCGGGATGAACAGCGTCGTTGCCCGCATCATTTATACGCTCGTGGGCCTGGCGGGCATCTGGGGCATCCGGCTTCTTTTCCGCGATCGCGGAAAAGACCGGGGCGAACAGAGGCACTCGGGCCGCGAGGATTGAGCGCCGTAGACGGAGGCGGAGCCTGCGAAGAGTTCTCGACGGGCGGATCGTTCTTTTAGGCTGACCCGCCCGCTTGTCCGAGCATACCAAAATGGAGTAACACGAAGGGCCGCCCATGCGAGCGGCCCTGTTGTGCTGTTCGTTTATCCCATTTAGGGGGTTAGCGAATGTTGCTCACGCGGGTGTAGTATTTGACGATCTTGGTATCGGCCTTCCACTGTTCGAGCAGCTCGCTGTAAATCGCGCTCTTGGCTTCGGTGATGGCGCTTTCCTTCATCGCGTCCTTCACCGTGTCATAGGCAAGGGGGGCGGTGTCCACATCGCTGGCATACAGAATGAAATGGTAGCCGGCTTCGGTTTCCACAGGGGCGCTGATGTCGCCGACGGCCTTGAGCGCCATCGCGGCATCGCCGAAGTTGTCGTAATACTGGTCGATCGTTTCGTTGCTGATCAGGTAGCCGCTGGTTTTGTAGGGGTCCTCTTTCATGCCCGGATCCTCGCCGTATTCCTCGACCAGCATGTCGAAAGGCGAACCCGCGTTGATCTTCTCCTGCACCTGGGCGACGATGGCGTCGACATCCTTCTCCTCGCCGTCCGCAGCGAACTTGATGAGGATGTGCTTGACGAAGCGGTAGCCTTCAGGCGCGACGAGGGGCTGCTGCCCTTCGCTGGAGATGTAAGAGTTGTAATCTGTGAGGTATTGGGCGGGGGTCGTGGCATAGTCTGCCTGCTGCTTGGCGAGCAGCTCGTTGTAGTTGGCTTCCACGTCCGCATCCGTCACGTTCACGCGCTCGGCATAATAGCTATCCATGAATTTGGTGGCAATGTAGCCGGCGCGGATATTGTCCATCAACATCGTGGTGTATTCTTTATAGGTCCATCCCTGTGAGCGCAGTTCCTTCTTGAACAGCTTGAGCTCGGCCGCGCGGATGGCAGCCTCGTCGGTGATGGACTCGTCCACATCGCTCGCATACGAGGTGAGATAGCCCTCGAGCTGCTCCTCATAATCTGCCTGCACTTGGGCCTCTTCTTGCTCATCGAGCGTCACGCCGTTTTGGTTCGCCCAGTAAAGGGGAAGGTAGCTCTCCACCAGATAATCGAAGATGATATCCTGGAAGTTCTTGAGCTTTTCGGCGGTCGAAACGTCATACAGACCATAGTTGCTGTAAAAGTTTTTATAGGAGTTGTATAGGCTGTAATACTTGGTCAAGCCGACTTTGATGTCGCCTACGAGCAGCACCGTGGCGTTGGGATTCGTGGCGCTGCAGCCCGCGAAGGCAAGGCCTGCCATCACGAGGACGAGCGTCAGCGCAATCGCGCGCACAGCGGGTTTCTGAAAAAACATGGTTCTGTTCTCCTTTTTGCGGGCAGCACCAGACTGCCCGTTGAATAAACTAGCTTATCTATTTTATACTTAAGCACTCCGGCTGTCAATCGCAAGAAAGCCGCGGGACGCGCGGATAAAATACTGGTGGGATTCGCATCCATGAGGTATAATAACCGTTAATGGTCCTCAGGAGGTTTCAATGCGTCATATTCCGAACATTCTCTCGACAATCAGGCTGCTTATGGTGGGCCTGTTCGCCTACCTCTTCGTCAAAGCGCATTACCTTCACTGCCTCATCGTCTTTACGGCGGCCTTCCTCACCGACCTTCTGGATGGCTATCTCGCGCGGCACAACAACTGGGTATCCGATGTGGGCAAGGTGCTCGATCCGTTGGCGGACAAGGTCATGGTTCTCACGGCCCTCACCTGCTTCTTTTTCAAAGGCTGGGTGCCGCTGTGGTTGCTCGTTGCGGTCGTTGGCAAGGAACTCATTATGATCGTGGGCGGCATCATCCTCTATCGCCGGGAGGTCGTCGTGTATGCGGATTGGTTTGGAAAATCCGCGGCAGGCTTTTTCAACCTGGGCGTCGCGCTCACGCTTGCCCGGCAGTTTTTGCCCTGGCTTGGGCGCTCAGACCTCATCGTGCTGTGCATCGCGCTCGTGCTCGCGCTCATCGCGCTCGTGCATTACGCCAAGCTTCAGGTGTTCCCGAGGCGGGGCGCGCAGGCGGGCGACGCAGGCAGGGGATAAGCAGTCTGGGAGCATGACACACAATGATATCACAAAAAGCGAAGCGGCCCTGGGGCCGCTTCAGCATATCCGAAAAGCGTTTCAACAGGCGCACCCTCAGGCGGCGCGCTCCGCCGGATGCAGACGTTTTTGCAGCCAATCCTTGCCATCGACGAAGCGCGAGATCAAAAAGCTCACGGCGTAGTCGCTAACGGCGTTGACCATGGTGGCGGGCGGATCGACGAGGTTGCCGATGCTAATGGCGATGGGGTAGGCAAGCTCCATCCGATCCGGGAAGAACAGCAGGCAGATGATATACTCGGCGATATAGCCTCCGCCGGGGATGCCGCTGACGGCCATGCTCGAAAGCAGGGCGACGAGAATCACGCCGACATAGGTGCCGATGCCTTCAAAGGGCATGCCGAAAATGCCGGACAGGAAGGCGATTTTCAGCACGCAGGAGAAGCAGGAACCCTCCATATGCATGGTCGCGCCCAGGGGCAGCACCATTTCGGATACATCCCGGGAGATGCCGGCTTCTCCGGCGGCGTCCATGTTAGCAGGGATGGTCGCCACGCTCGAGCAAGTGCCAAAGGCGGTTACGGCAGGCCTTAGGATGTTACGCAGCAGCGTGCGCGGCCCGGCTTTGCCGCCGCCGATATAGGCGTAGAGCGGATAAACGGTGAGGATGAAAACGAAGCACAGCGGGTAATACAAGAGCATCCCGCGCCCGTAATCGCCAATGAGCTGCGGGCCGTAATCCGCAACGAGGTATGCGAAGAAGCCGAAGAAGCCGATTGGCGCGTAGTACGAAACGATTTTGACGAAACGCAGCATCACATCCGTCAGGCTGTTTAGGAATTTGCCCACAGCGCAATCCGCTCCCCCGCAGGCGTGGGTGGCGAAGCCGAAGATTACGGAAAAGACGATCAGCGGAAGAATCGCCCTGCGCGAGAGCAACCCCGAAAAATCGCCTACGGTAAAGAAATTGACCACCAGCGTCGCGATGGAGGCCGGCTCATCGACCTCGCCGGGCGCAATACCCTGCCAGGCCTGCGTCACGGGCGGATACAGTTTGACGAGCGCGAGCATCACCAAGGCAGCGATCGCGCAGGTGATGGCAAACAGGGAAACCGAAACGCCGATGATCCTGCCGCCTCGTTTTTTGCTGCGCATGTTGGAGATCGCGCCTGCGATGGATGAAAACACCAGCGGGACGACGATGCAGAACATCATGTTGATGAAAATCGTACCCAACGGCTCCAACACCGTTGCGCCGGGCCAGATGGCGCCTACCGCACAACCGCCCGCGATGCCGAGCAACAAAAAGGCGGTAAACAGGAATGTCGTTCTGTCTTTCTTGGCCATAAAGCTTCCTCCCGTTCGTTATCAAAAGCATGGGGCTTGCGGCGGAGGTATCCCCCTTTGGCAGCAGCCCATTCTCATTTTATGGGGAAGCAGCTTGCACATAAAACATAGTTTATGCTATCTTATATGCAAATCGTGCTGTTTGGAGAGGGCGTTGTGGCTGTATCGTATGAAAAACGCGGCTATCTATTGGAAGATTTTCGTCTCTTCCATCTGCGGGACCCACAGGGGCCTGCGGTCGACTATCATTATCACGACTTCCATAAGCTCGTTTTCCTGGTTTCGGGTGCGGGCAGCTATGTGGTGGAGGGCAGGCGATATGTTCTAAACCCGGGCGATGTGGTGTTCGTGGGGCGCGGCGCGGTCCACAGGCCTGAAATCGGCGACGGGTGCGCATACGAGCGCATCATCATTTACGTTTCGCCGGAGTTCATCCGCGCCCATTGTGCGGAGGATTGCGAGTTGGAGGAGTGCTTTCTGGGCGGCGCGAGCGTGCTGCGGCCGGGCGCGGCGGCGCTTGAGCGGCTCACGCGCCTCATCGGGGAGCTGGAGCGTGAGCAAAAAGCGCATAACTTCGGATCAAAGCTCATGGGGCAGCTGCTCTTTTTGCGTTTGATGGTCGAGCTGGGACGCCTGCGGCGCGGGGAAAGCGCTCCATCTCCCGTTCCGGTTGAAACGGGAGATGGAAAGATCCTCGACATCCTTTCTTATCTAAACGATCATCTGAGCGAGGAAATCAGCATCGACGCATTGGCGGAACGCTTCTATATCAGCAAATACCACATGAT
>CAYNDC010000106.1:0-5443 GCA_964396085.1 uncultured Clostridium sp.
CCCGTCCCATGAGCGGTTGCCCTCGGCGAACACGCACACGTTGTAGCCGGCGCGCACGCGGCGCAGCACTTCCATCACCGTGGAGGATGCGGTCGTGCCCTTGTAGCGCGCGATGGGATCGAAGCCATATCGTAGAAATTTCGCTGCCCGCTTCCAGCGAAGGATGTGCTCGCTGGCGACGAAATACATCTGCCGCGGAAAGCTCGCACCCACGAGCAACATATCGAAATCGGTGTTGTGGTTAGAAAGGACGATGTATGTTTCGGGCAGGTTTTTCGCCACCTTGAAACGGTAATTGAGCTTGAAACGCAGATACACCGCCACCAATGGATAGAAGAATTTATAAAAGAAAACATGCCTTTTTTTCATTGCTTGTACCGCCTGTATCTGTCCGGATGATTGTTTTTATACTATTACAACAAAAGCCGCGCGTCAAGCGCGGCCGATGACATTGAAAATGAAACGTTTATGCGGCATGATTGCGTAGAGTCATAGCCCTACTTGCTCTGGCGCTTGCGGTGCGAGGGCGCCTGGCGAAGATAGCCGCCGCTTTGGCTCTTCACGTCGCTGAGCGTAATGACGGCATCGGCATCCACGCTCTGGATGATGGCGATCGCCTCGTGGGCGAGTTTGCGCCGCAGCGTGCAGATGATCAGGAAACGATCGGTATCATCCATGCCGCGGGTGGTCATCTGCGTCACGCCAAAGCCGTTTTTACGAAGCTGCGCACAGATGCGCTCGCTGGTATCGCGGCTCATAACGACCGTCTGAATCGAGCATAGGCCAAAGGCCAGCTTCTCCTCTAACCAGCTGCCCATAAAGTTACCCAACGCAAACGCGAATGCGTAGGTGAGCATTTTGATGGGGTCGGATTTATAATCCGCCAGCACGCTTGCCGCGATAATCAACCATAACAGCACCTCGATGAGCGCGATGCACGCGCCCACGACGCGCTCGCCTCTGTTGATGAGCACGAGGCGCAGCGTAGCCAGTGTCACCTCGAGTATTTTGCCGAGGAAAATGCACAGGTACACCACGAAAGTGGTTCCTGCAAAGAACGTGCTGATCGTATCCATGAAATGCACCATAATCATCCTCCCCATAAAAGGAATAATCAAAATAAGCCGCACATATGACGGCATTCATATTATACATAATATGTAGGAGGAAAGCAAAGAATCACGCGTGAACTTTTTGCATCAAGCAAAAGCACAAAGCTGAGTTCATTGAATTTTCAAACACGCGTGAGGGGCGATGTGGTATAATCCCTAAAAGGTATTGCCATATACGGCAAAAACCCCAAGCAATCTAGAAAAACGGCAAAGGAAACAATGAAGGAACGATTTGGAAAATGGATCTCCCGTTATTTGCGCACATCCGCTAAGCGGCGCACGCGGCGCGGCCGGGCGCTTGCGGCTTTTAGGCGTGCCGGCGGCATGAAAACGCTTGGCGCGCGCGTTGTAGACGATCTTAAGCAGTTCCCCCGGCGTTTTGTCACGGGGCTTCGGGCGCGCTCCCCGCGCGCAATCGGCACCCTTGCGGGCCTTTGTGCGCTCGTGGTGGGTGCGGTGTTGCTCGTTTTCTTCGCAGGCAAGCAGAGCAAGGCATCCGGCGCCGGGCCACTGGTTCCGGAGGATTTGTCCGCGGGCAGCATCGATTTGGTGGTTGAAATCACCTATACGCCCGTGCCCACACCATCGGCGAGCGCGACGCCGGAGCCGACTCCGACGCCCATCTCCTTTACCAAGGGGATGACGGGGGAGCGCGTGATGGCAATTCAGGAAAGGCTCATGGAGCTGGGCTATATGGATTACGACGAGCCCACCGAATATTTCGGCAGCCAGACCAAGCGCGGCGTGGAGCTCTTCCAGCGGCGGCACGGCCTGCCCGTCAACGGCGAGGTCGATGATGTGACCTACGATAAGCTCATGCGCGGGGATGCGCTGCTTTACATGGTGACCATCGGCGACGAGGGCACGGATGTGGAGGAGCTGCAAAAGCGCCTGGTCGAGCTGGATTATATGGATAAGACAACCGGCTATTTCGGCGATGAAACACAAGTCGCCGTGCGCGCGTTTCAGGAGCGCAACCACCTCGAGGTGGATGGGATGATCGGCGTTCACACGCGCGAGGCGCTCTACAGCGAGGATGCTATCGCCCGCGCGCTCTCGTATGGAGAAACGGGCGAGGAGGTGCTCAAATACCAAAACCGCCTCTTTAAGCTGGGATACCTGACGACCCAGCCGGACGGTACGTTTGGCAAGGATACCGTCGCCGCCGTCAAGCTCTTCCAGGAACTTAACGGCCTCATTGCGGATGGGCACATCGGCCCCATGACGCGCCAGATCATGATGTCCGGCGACGCGCAGGCCAACGCCCTCACCATCGGCATGAGCGGGGACACGATCAAGAGCGTGCAGAAGAAGCTCAAAACGCTAGGCTACCTCTCGAGCGCGGATGGATACTTCGGCGCCGGCACGGAGGCGGCGGTGCGCGCGTTCCAGAAGAACAACAGCCTTTCGGTCGATGGCAAGGTGGGGCGCAAGACCATGACGGTGCTTTTATCCGGCGACGCGGTCAAGGCATCGCCGGGACAGCCCGCGGCGACCTCCGGCGGCGGCTCGAGCTCGACGCCCGCGCCCGGCGGCAGCGTCGGCAGCGGCGCTACGGCGGACCGCTTTGTGGAAGTGGCCCTTTCCAAGCTTGGCAGCCCGTACCGCACCGGCGCGAAGGGCCCCAACTCCTTCGATTGTTCCGGCTTCGTCTACTGGTGCCTGAATCAGGCGGGGGTCAAGCAGGGGTATATGACGAGCAAAACCTGGCGCAGCGTCACCAAGTACCAGAAGATCAGCGACATTGATGATTGCAAAAAGGGCGACGTGCTGGTGTTCCGCATGTCCTCCTCCAGCGGGCACGTGGGCATCGTCATCAACGGCTCGGAGATGGTGGATGCCTCGAGCGGTAAGGGCGAGGTCGTGCGCCGGGATTATAAAACCCCGTATTGGCGTAATGTGTTCTACTGCGCGTACAGGATCTTCTAACAGCTCAAACGCAATCAATCAGCGACGGCCCTCGTTTGAAACGGGGGCCGTTTTAATGGTGCGGGAGCGATCTGCAAAATGGTTTTAGCACTCTAGCGGTGAGAGTGCTAAGATTTTCAATTGCGCAACAATTCTGATCTTTTTGCGCAACAATGTTTTGTTATCGTATAAGTCGTAAGCAGGGGAGCATGGAAAACCCCCGAACCGACAATCATAATACAGCCAAGGAGGATCAGGATATGTTTGAACTTACACCGTTTGTACGCAGGCAGAGCATTTGGAATTATGACCCCTTTAGGGAGATGGAGAACATCAGCAAGGAGTTTTTGGGCAAGGGCGATAATATGCGATTCCGCGCTGACATCAAGGATGCCGGCAACGCATATGAGCTCGAGGCGGAGCTACCGGGCTTTTCCAAGGAGAACATCAGCATCGATATCGATGGCGATTACCTCACCGTCAGCGCCGGACGCGACGAAACCAAGGAGCAAAAGGATGAGCAGGGCAACTACATCCGCCGGGAGCGCTATTGCGGCTCGTTCAGCCGCAGCTTCGATATCAGCGGCGTGGATGCAGAGCAGATCACCGCGGCTTACAAGGACGGCGTGCTCAAACTTGTTATGCCCAAGAAGGAAGCCAAGCTTCCCTCGGCTAGAAGGCTGGAAATCGAATAACTGATTTTTGACGCACATGTCGTCAAAGCCGGATTAAAGTCAAGGGGCGCGCCCCTTGACAATCCTATGGCTTGACGGAAGGACCGAGAGCGGCCGGGAGGCCGCTCTTTTTTGATGCATGGAAACGGGAACGGGGAGAAGAGCACGCGGAACTCACGCGCTCAACTGCTCGAACGTCCTCTCGCCCCAAGTGCGCAGCAGCCGGTCCAAGCCAATGGCCGCAGGGATGCAAACGAGCGCGCACAGCGCCAGGTAGAAATCGGCCGAAAGGCCGGCCTTTCTCAAGAGCAGATACCCGATCAAAAGAAGCCCCACGATCCCCCAGTTGAGGAACATGGCAAGCAGGGTCGCCAGGCTTTGCTTCACGACGGCGACTTCGCTGGTCCAGTCGAACTTGGGGAAACGCAAATTGATGATGACGCCAAGCTGGGCAAACAGGAGGCACAGCAGCGCCGGCAGCACCAAGAGGGCGAGGATCATCAGCCCTGTTGCGCCGGAAACGATGGCAATGATGGCCGAGCATACGAGGGATACGGGCAGCGAGAGGTAAAATTGCAGCCGCACCTTTGCGATTAAGAGCGCATAGCCCCGCACGGGGATGCTCTGCGCGATCCAGAGGTTTTTTCCCTCGAGCGAGATGCTCGGCGCGGAAATGATGGTCATAGAAAGGATAAAGCACAGTACAGCGCACAGCACCGCGGGCAATAGGGAGACGGGCAGCGCTAGCGCATCCAGCATGGGTAGGATTTCCTCGCGCTTGATGATTAGCGCAACGCCGCCGATCAGCGCCATCACGAGGCCTATGCCGGCGTTAAGCATGTACATGGCATTGGAAAGTAAGTGCGCGAGCTCTTTTTGAAACAGCGCCTTGTCAAGGCCCGTTCTCTTCATCGCTCCGGCACGGTAGGCCCGGCGCACGGTCCCCGTTTTGTGCGTTGCGATGGACAGGAAAGAGCGGGAGATCAGGTGCAGCACGAGCGCAAATGGCAGGGCGCAGCACAGGCAGAAGAGCAAAAGCGAAACGAGGTTGTGTGAGGCAATCGCATCGCCCAACCAATAGAACGGGGGCAGCACTCTTTTGACCGCATCCGCCACAGCCGTGCCGTTGGCGATAAGGATGCCAAGATATTCCTGCATTTTGGAGTAAACCATGAAATATGCCGCCAGGAAGGCGATGGAAAGCACCATCGTGAGCAGGGTGCGGCCTTTGGGAAGCCGAGAGGAGACTGCCTCGAGCAGCCATCCGACCACACATGAGAGCGTAAGAGGCAGCAACGGCAGCAGCAAAAACGCGAGGGCGAACAGGATGGCGCCCGCTAGGCTCACGGGCAGGCTGTATGCCCACACGAACGCCGCGGGCAGCACGATGATCGCCTCGATCATATAGTTGAGCAGCAGAAGCATCATCATTCGGCTCGCAATAATCGCCCCGGGCGCGATGGGCATCGAGAGCAGCAGATCGTTATCCTTGGCGGCGAAGATCTGCTTTTGGGTCGTAAACACGCTCCCGGCGAAGCACATGGCGGTTGTGACGGCGCCTACCAGCGCAAAATAGAGCCAAGCCAGGCCAAGCCGGTAGAACGGCTCGCACAGGCTTACCCACAGCATGCCGGTAAGCCAGAACAGGCATCCCACGATGTACACGGCGAGCAGCCCCGCGCCGATCTTGGCGATCAGCGAGAGCGGCTTTTTGCGCCGCGAGCCGCGGAACATCGAATAAAACAGCGC
>CAYNDC010000107.1:0-5442 GCA_964396085.1 uncultured Clostridium sp.
TCTATGCCGAAATACTCGCCAAACCCAAGGCGCTTCGCCGCTAAAGAATCAAAAGAAAAAACCGGAGGAAACTGCCATGCCCATCCCAACCCCCCATATCAGCGCAAAACAAGGGGATTTTGCTAAAACCGTGCTCATGCCGGGCGACCCGCTGCGCGCGAAGTTCATCGCGGAAAATTACTTAGAAAACGCCGTCCTCGTCAACAACGTGCGCGGGGTGCAGGGCTATACCGGGCTCTACCACGGCAAGCGTGTCTCAGTCATGGCAAGCGGCATGGGCATGCCGGCCATGGGCATTTACGCCTACGAGCTTTTTAACTTCTACGGGGTGGAAAACATCATCCGCGTGGGCTCCGCCGGCGCCATCAGCCCGGAGCTGCCGCTTCGCAGCATCGTCATCGCCATGAGCGCATCCACGAACTCCAACTTCGCCGCGCAGTACGCGCTACCCGGCACCCTCGCCCCCACCGCAAGCTGGACACTCGTTCAGGCGGCAGCCGCCCAGGCTCAGCGCATGGGCCTTTCCTACAAGGTGGGCAACATCCTCTCGAGCGATACGTTTTACGATGATGCGGGCCGCACCCTCGAGTGGGGCAAGCTCGGCGCGCTCGCGGTTGAAATGGAGTCTGCGGCGCTCTACCTCACGGCTGCCCGCGCGGGCAAAAACGCGCTGTGCGTGTGCACCATCTCCGACAGCCTCGTCACCGGCGAGGAATGCACGAGCGAGGAGCGGCAAACCACCTTCACCGCCATGATGGAGCTTGCACTGGAGATCGCCTAGCCGGGGGAACGCCCGCCCGGGGCGGCTTTCCCCGCCGCGCAAAGGAGGCTTTTGTGGCCAAGAAGAAGGCGCGCAACACCAAGGGTAAAATCATCGCTGCGGCGTGGAAGCTCTTCTATGAGCAGGGCTACGACGACACCACCGTGGAGGAGATCATCGAGGCCTCGCACACCTCGCGCGGCTCGTTCTATCATTATTTTGAGGGGAAGGATGCTCTGCTCTCTTCCCTCTCTTATTTATTCGATGAAAAATACCTTTCGCTCATGGAGACCCTCTCCAACGAAACCAACGCCTTTGACAAGCTCATGTACCTCAATGCAGAGCTGTTCGGCATGATCGAAAACAGCGTTTCCCTCGACCTGCTCGCGCGGCTCTACTCCTCGCAGCTGGTCACCCGCGGGGATAAGCACCTGCTCGACTATAACCGCGTCTACTACAAGCTCCTGCGCCAGATTGCCTCTGAGGGCGTCGCGCGCGGCGAGCTCAACGCGGCATTCACCGTCAACGAGCTGGTCAATGCCTACGCCATGCTCGAGCGCGCACTGCTCTACGATTGGTGCATCTCCGGCGGTGGCTATTCGCTCAAGAACTATGCGGCACGGATGCTGCCGCTGCTCTTCGGCTACGCGCGCGGACAATAATATATTTATTCTATCAGAAATAGTGCAAATCATAGTACAGATAAAATATTAGACGTAATCTAGTCAGAATAAATGAATAGGATGAAAATGTACGGAGTTTATTCTGTATTTCATCCTATTATGTTATATGGTACTCTGTCCAAAGACGAATCAGTCCAAGGGGAGGACCATGCCATGTTTGAACTGCCTGAATATCACGCGCCGGATTTTTCCGGTTTGAAATTTCGCAATGCGCCTAACGCGCGCACCGTGCCCGCGCCGGGGGACGGCGTTTTGCCGAAGGATTTTTATGCGACCACGATCTTTCCCGAGTATTTCAAGCTCGGCGGTACGTGGAAGCTTATCGACGCCGCGCGCATGGACTGCTGCGTTGTGGTGCGCGGGGGGCGGCCTGTCGCGGTGGAGGCGCGCCATGTGCGCCGCGGGGATGCCGTCGTTGTAGGCCGTGCGGAGGATCTCTCCAACGGCGTATGGATCAACAGCGAGGCTTTTTCGGAAAAGGAGGATGCCCGTCAGGCGTTCGCCTTCCGCACGGAGCGCTCGCGCGAGACGCCAAGCTCCAAGGATTATGATCTGCTGTGCGACATTCTGCGGCACGACCGCGAGCGGGGGCACATCGTGTGGGTGCTCGGCCCCGCCGTGGATTTTGACCGCAACGCGCGCCGCGCGATGGCCGAACTCGTGCGCGCCGGCTATGTGGACGCCATTTTTGCCGGCAACGCTTTGGCGACGCACGACCTTGAGGCCGCGCTCTTCAACACGGCGCTCGGGCAGGATATCTATACCAAGGAGCTGGCCTATAACGGGCATTACCACCATCTGGACGCCATCAACCGCGCGCGCGGCGCAGGCTCCATCGAGGCGCTCATCCGCGGGGAAAACATTCAAGACGGCATCCTCGCCGCCTGCATGCACATGGGGGTGCCCTATGTGCTCGCCGGCTCCATTCGGGATGACGGACCTCTGCCCGGCGTCATTTCGGATGTTTACGAGGCGCAAAGCGCCATGCGCGTGCACACGAAAAAGGCGACGACGGTCGTAGGCCTCGCAACGCAGCTTCACACCATCGCCACGGGCAACATGACGCCATCGTGGCAGTTGGTGGATGGCGTCGTGCGCCCGATCTATTTCTACAACGTGGATATTTCGGAGTTCGCCCTCAACAAGCTGCACGACCGCGGCAGCCTGAGCGTCAAGAGCCTCGTGACCAACGTGCAAGACTTCCTTGTGAACCTCTCGCACTCCCTTGCGGCAGCGGCACGCCCCGGCGGAATTGCCCGCCCGGTGACGGAGCTTCGCGCCCGCATGCCGCGCGCGGGGTCGTAAAGACGCAATCGCCGGCCCCCCACGCCAGGCGGCAGGAACGAAGAAACCGAATCATTCTCCGTCAAACCCGAACCAAGGGAATCCAACGGCAAACGCCCGTTGGCAGCGCGGGAGCGGAGCTTTGCAAAAGGGCTTGACATCCCCCCGTGCAGCCGTTATAAATACGGTATAGACACGAGGAGGATATGAAATGAAGCAACAGACCCGCTACGGAAGGTTTCTCCGGCTGCGCAACGGCGTGATTGCATTGGTGCTGGTCGGTCTGCTCGCAGGCTGCGCCGGGGTCGCTAACGAGCAAACGCCCCCCGCCGTCGACCCGGACGCGAAGCCGCTTCTCGGCGATTTTAGCGCGAAGGATGTTTCGGGCAACGAAATCACAAACGATATTTTTGCGGATTATGATGTGACGATGGTCAACATTTGGGCCACGACCTGCCCGCCCTGCGTGGGCGAGATGCCGGACCTTGCTACCCTCAACGAGGAGTATGCCCAGCAGAAGTTTCAAATCATCGGCATCATCATCGATGCGACGAACGATAAGGGCAACGTGGATGAGACGATTCTCGCCGATGCGGTGGAAATCATCCAGAGCACGGGCGCCGATTATACGCACATCCTCCCCTCGGCGGCGATGTTCGGCGCATATTTAAAAAACGTGAATGCAGTGCCCACAACGGTGTTCCTCGACAGCGAAGGACGCATCATCGGGAAAGCCTACACGGGCGCGAAGAGCAAAGAGGATTGGGCGAAAGTCATCGAGGATAAACTCGGATAATCTGGCAGGATAAGCATAAACGCGGCGCGGGCAAGTCCCGCGCTGCGGCGTTTTTGGCGCACCGGAAAAACGAGGGAATTTCGCCAGCCATCGGCAGGTTGACGCGCCTTGCGTGTAGCGGCTATAAATACTGCATCACAAACACAGGAGGTACGTTTGATGCAACGAATGAAAAAATCCGCTCGGCGCGCGCTCTTAGGCGTTGTTGCTGCGCTGGTGCTTGTATTCATGCTCGCCGGGTGCATGGGGGAACAGGTTGTCGAGTTTGCGGCTGACGAGGAATCCCAAACGGCGGTGACGCCTTTGCCCGAGGAAACCGGCACGGCGATCGAGCCGAGCGCAAAGGCGGTTCTGCCTTCGGCAACGGCCACGACCGATGCGGTTGAATCGCCTGTCGCAAGCGCCGCACCGGCGGCTGCAGCCACTGTGAAACCCACGGCGGCGCCTACTGCGAAACCCACGGCGGCGCCCAGCGCGAAACCCACGGCGACGCTTACCGCGAAACCCACCGCGGCGCCTACTGTAAAACCCACGGCGGCGCCTACCGCGAAGCCCACGGCGACGCCTACTGCGAAACCCACGGCGGCGCCTACTGTAAAACCCACGGCGGCACCTACCGCGAAACCCACGGCGACGCCTACCGCGAAACCCACGGCGACGCAGAAAAACACGAACCCGCTCTTTGGCAGCTTCAGCGCGAAGGACGTCAAGGGCAACACCGTCACCAACAGCGTGTTTTCCGGCTATGATGTGACGATGGTCAACATCTGGGCATCCTTCTGCGGCCCTTGCGCCGATGAAATGCCGGACCTTGCGGCGCTCAACAACGAGTATAAGAGCAGGGGCTTCCAGGTTGTCGGCATCATCCTGGATGCGGCGGACAGCAAGGGAAACATCGACGACGCGGCCCTTGCGGATGCGAAGGACATCATAGCACGCACCGGCGCGGATTATCGGCACATCGTGCCCTCCGCCTCGATGTTCAGCGCGTATCTGAACAAGGTATCCACCGTGCCCACGACCGTTTTTGTCAACGGCGACGGGGAGATCATCGGTTCCGCCTATGTGGGCTCGAAGAGCAAGAGCAAATGGGCGGCCATCATCGAGGAAAAGCTGGGCTGAGTGCCGCGCATTCCAAAAGATGGCACGCGCACATAAAATATCTTGCGGCACAAAAAACATTTAGCCCCGAATCTGCTTGATTTGGGGCTGTTTTTTGTTATAATCTCTAATATGCTATAGGTTTGTCCGTTTTTGACGAGATCAATTTGATTGGAGATAGATACTATGAATGAGCTGCAGCAGCGTATCCGCGCCGAGGGACATGTGCTCCCGGGCAACATCATCAAGGTGGACGGATTCCTCAACCACCGCGTGGACATGAAACTGGCGCGGAGCATGGCAAAAGAGTTCGGCCGCCTTTTTGATTTAACGGGCTTGACGGCGGTGCTCACGGTTGAGGCTTCGGGCATTGCACTCGCGGCCGTTTGCGCGGAGGAGTTCGGCGTGCCGATGATTTTTGCCAAAAAGGCAAAGAGCGACAACATCGAGGGCGGTCTGTACCACAGCGAAATCTATTCCTACACATATAAGAAAAAGGTGACGCTCATCATGAGCCGCCAGTGGCTCACATCCGCGGACAAGGTGCTCATCATCGACGATTTTCTCGCCAACGGCGAGGCGCTGCGCGGCCTTGTGGAAATCATCGAGCAGGCGGGCGCGCAGCTTATCGGCATCGGTGTGGCGGTCGAAAAGGGCTTCCAGCCGGGCGGGGCGCGCCTGCGCGAGAGCGGCTACAACCTGCACTCGCTCGCCGTCGTCGAGCGGGCGGATGAAAACGGCATCGTATTTCGAGGGGAGGAGTAAGCGAATGGAACGCATCGTCGTACTCGACTTTGGGGGACAGTATAACCAGCTCA
>CAYNDC010000108.1:0-5432 GCA_964396085.1 uncultured Clostridium sp.
CGCGCAGCAGCCAGCCCGCGAGCGCCGCGAACACCGCCTCAAGGCTCATGAGCATCGAAGCCATGGCGGGAGAGGTGTTCTTCTGGGCGATCATTTGCAGCGTGTAACCCACGCCGGAGCTGAACACGCCCACGTAGAGGATGGGCAGCCAGGCCGCAAGCAACAGCGCGGGCGTCGTCTTTTCCCCAGTGAAGAGCGCCACGGCGGCGGAGATCGCGCTGCAAACGAAGAATTGGATGCAGCTCATCTTCACGCAGTCCACCTTCGGCGAGAAATGGTCGATCACCAGGATGTGCAGCGCGTAGCAGAATCCGCAGGCGATCACGAGCAGGTCGCGCGTTTCGATGCGAAACTCATCCTTGATGCACAGAAAATACAGTCCGGCAAGCGCCAGAAAAACGCTGATCCACAGCGTGAAGTGCGCGCGCTTCTTGAGGAAGATGCCGATGAGCGGCACGATGATGATATAAAGCGCCGTCAAAAACCCGGCTTTACCGGAGTTGACGCCATATTCGATGCCCAATTGCTGGAACGCGGAGGCGACCGCGAGCACCACGCCGCAGGCGACGCCGCCGATTACGAGCGTTTTCATGCCGCCGGGCGCCTTTTCCGGCGCTTCTTCCCCCCGTGCCTTGCGTGCGCGGGACATGAAGTAAATGACCGGCAGAAGAGCGATGCCCGCAATCAAAGAGCGTGCGGCATTGAACGAAAATGCGCCCAGATAATTCATCGCGTCGCCCTGAAAGACGAACGCCGTACCCCAAATAAGGGCCGTGAGCAGCAAGAGCAAATTGCTCTGTGTGCGTTTTCTCGTATCCATGCGTTTATTCTATCATAAACGTTATACGTTTTCATCTTTTTATTACGGCATAATTGTTGTATAATTCAAAGGCATGCACGCGAACATGGCGCGACCTGGCGCCGAGTTTTGCCGGGAGGGATTACGTTCTATGATACGACCGGGATTTGTTGACCTCCACTGCGACACCATCGTGTGCGAGGTTATGAAAAGCCGCGGGCAAAAACGCCTACGAAGCAACCCCGCCGGCCACCTGGACCTGATCCGGCTCAGGGAAGCGGGCGTTCTCGTGCAGGCATTTGCGCTGTTCATCAAGAAGGATCCCCAAGAGGAGGGGTATACCGACGAACCTTTGGCGCCTTTCGCTTTCTTCCTTGAGGCGCTCAAATGGTATGAGCGCGAGCTTTTGGAGAATGCGGATCTGCTCGCTCCGGTGCTTGCCTATGAGGATATCGCAAAGGCTGCGGCGGCGGGGAAGGTCGGCGGACTTCTCACGGTGGAGGACGGCATGCCCCTCGAGGGCGACCTCGAACGTCTCGATTTGATGCACCAAAAGGGCGTTCGGCTCATTACCCTCACCTGGAACCATGAAAACAGCCTGGGCTTCCCCAATTGCAGCGCGCCTGAAAGGGGGCTCAAGCCCTTTGGCATCGAGGCGCTTGCGCGCATGAACGAGCTGGGCATCGTGGCGGATGTTTCGCATCTCTCGGATGCGGGGTTCTGGGATGTGGCAACCCGTTCGACGCGGCCGTTCGTCGCCTCGCACTCGAACGCGCGCGCCGTGTGCGACGTGCCCCGCAACCTCACGGATGAGATGCTGCGCGCCATCGCCCAAAAGGGCGGCGTCACGGGACTCAATTTCTGTTCAGCTTTCCTCACGCCGCGCAGCCGCCATACGTATGTGATGGACATCGTGCGCCACGCGCGCTATATCGCCGATGTGGCGGGCGTGGATGTGCTGGCGCTGGGCAGCGATTTCGACGGCATCAGCAGCGAGCTAGAGTTTGGGGATTGCACAGGCCTCCCCGCCCTCCAGGAAGCGCTCAACCGCGTTTTCACGGCGGGCGAGGTGGATAAAATCATCCGCTTGAACGCGCTGCGCGTGCTGCGCGACAACCTCGCCTGATAAAAGGCGCAAACGCATACGGGTCATAAAAAACGCAATGACACAAACCAAGTTATGAATGGAGCATCATGAGAAGGAGAGAACGCTATGGATGTATTTGAGGCGCTATCCGCTTTGACCACCCAGCCGGGCGTGACGGGCAACGAGTCCGCCGTGTCCGATGTGCTCAAGGGATACTTCAGGGCCTACACGGACGATGTGTTTACCGATGCCGTAGGCAACACATTTGCCCGCATCGGGGAGAGCGGCCCGACGCTGCTCGTTATGGCACACGTGGATGAGGTGGGCATGATGGTCACCTGGATTGAGGAGAACGGCATGCTTCGCATCCGCTCGGTCGCGGGGGTCGACCCGCGCGTGCTGCCTGGCAGCGAGGTCATCGTTCACGCGCGCCGGCCGCTCAAAGCCGTCGTCGGCGCGGTGCCTCCGCACCTTCAGCAAGAGGGGGACGCCAATAAGGCGTACACGGCGGATGATCTGGTGTGCGACACGGGGCTTAGCGCCCAGGAAGTGCGCGAGCTCGTTCAGGTGGGCGACAACGTCACCTTCCGCCTCGTGCCGCCGATGAAGCTGAAAAACAACATCATCGCGGGCAAGACCTTCGACGATCGCGCGTGCGTCGCGATGATGCTCGAGGCGATGGATATCCTAAAATCCCGCAAGCTCAACTGCCGCGTGGTTTTCTGCGGCTCCGTGCAGGAGGAGAGCGGCGGTTTGGGCGCGACGGCAGGGGGATACAACATCAAGCCGGATATCGCGATCGCCATCGACGTGTGCCACGCGCCAACGCCCGGCACCAAGCCGCTGGAAACAACGGAGATGGATAAGGTGGCCATTGCCTGCGGCTCGAACATCCACCCCAAGGTCTATGAGATGATCCGGGAATCGGCCGACGAGCAGAACATCCCCTGGGATCTGGAGGCTATGGCCGGCGCGACGGGCACGGATGCCTGGAGCCTGCAAATTCTCGAAGGAGGCATCCCCTGCGGGCTCGTTTCGCTGCCGCTTCGCTACATGCATACGAGCGTGGAGAGCATATCCCTCGATACGCTCAAAAACTGCGCAAAGGTCATTGCTGGCGTTGCCGCGAACCTAAATGCGGATTGGGAGGAAAAGCTATGCTTGGACGACTAGAGGAACTCACCAACATCTATGGCGTATCCGGCGACGAGGGGCGCGTGCGCAGGTATCTCAAGGGCGTTCTCGATGAAATGGGCCTCGCGCACAAAACGGACACGATGGGCAACCTCATCGTGCACAGGCCGGGCCCCGGCCGCCGCGTGATGGTTTGCGCGCATATGGACGAGGTGGGCATGATCGTGCGCGGCATCCTCGAGAACGGCCTCATCGCTTACGATCCTATCGGCCTCGACCCGCGCGTGGTAATCTCCAAACGCGTCGCCGTAGGGGCAGAGGATGTGCCCGGCGTCATCGGCGCCAAAGCGATCCACCTGCAAAGCAGAGAGGATTTGACCCACGCGCTGCCGCATCGCGAGCTGTATGTAGACATCGGCGCGAAGGATCGCGCGGACGCGCAAAAGTTCGTCAAGCTCGGCGACCCCATCAGTTTCATTACGAAGTTCGAGCGACTGGGGGAGGATACGGTTAAAGCTAAAGCGCTGGATGACCGCATCGGCTGCGCCATCTTGCTGGAGCTATTGAAGGACGAATACGAGTGCGACCTGTACGCGGTGTTCACCGTGCAGGAAGAGGTTGGCCTGCGCGGGGCGAAGGCTGCCGTGCACACGGCTGCGCCTGACGTGGCGCTGGTGCTCGAGGGCACGACCGCCAACGATATGCCAAAGGCTAAGGAGCACGAATTCGTCACCAAAATGGGGAGCGGCCCCGCTATCACCTTTATGGACAGCGGCACCATGACGCGGCCCAAGATGTTGCGCGCGCTGCAGGAGACGGCCAAAGAGGCCGACATCCCCTACCAACTCCGCCAGGGCAACCGCGGAGGCAACGACGGCGGCGCTATCAACAAGGCGCTCGACGGCTGCGTGGTCGGCGGCATCAGTGTGGGCTGCCGGTACATTCACTCCCCCGCGAGCCTCGCTTCCATAGCGGATATCCAAAACGCGTACCGGCTCGCGCATGCTTTCCTGAAAACCAAAAAATTCGACGAGGTGCTTTGATGATGGATAATAAAACGCTCGAAACGATACTCACCACCTACGGCCCCACCGGCCACGAAGAGGGCATCAGCGCCGTTCTGCGCGAGATGGTCGCCCCCTATGCGAACGAGGTATATAACGACAAGTTGGGCAATCTCATCGCCCTCAAGCGCGGCACATCGGGCAAGAAGATTTTGCTCGCCGCGCACATGGATCAAATCGGCCTGATCGTCGTCGCCATTGACGACAAGGGATTTTTGCGCGTCTCCAACGTGGGGGGCGTGAATCCGGTCCTGAGCGCCGGGCATCAGGTGGTGTTTGAGAACGGCACGCGCGGCGTGGTCTATTTTGAGCGCAACGCGAAGGGTCTTGCCGAGGTGAAAATGGCCAATGTTTTCGTCGACATCGGCGCCGAAAGCCGCGAGCAGGCGGAAAAGCTCGTTTCCGTCGGCGACGTATGCATCTTCGCGGGCCGCTTTGCACAGATGGGAGAGCGCATCTCCTGCTCGACGATGGACGACCGCATCTGCTGCGCGGTGCTGGTGGAGGCGATTAAACAGGCAAACAGCGAGCACGATGTTTATTACTGCTTCACCGTCCAGGAGGAAGTGGGGCTTCGCGGTGCGGGCGCGGCGGCATATGCCATCGAGCCGGATCTTGGCATCAGCCTCGATGTGACCGACACGGGCGACCTGCCCGAATCCTTGCTCATGGCCGTTGAACTTGGCAAGGGCCCCACGGTGAAGGTGATGGATTCCTCCGTGATCGTGCCGCCTGTGGTGCGGGCGTTTATGGAAGATGCGGCGAACGAGGCGGGCATCCCCTTCCAGCGCGAGGTTCTGCGCGCGGGCGGCACCGATACGGGCGCCGTGCAAAGGAGCCGGGGCGGCGTGCTCGCGGGCTGCATTTCCATCGGCACGCGCTACATCCACAGCCCTGTTGAAACCTGCGACAGGCGCGATTTTGATAACGCCGTCAAGCTTCTGTGCGCTTGCCTGGAGAAAAAGGAGTTGCCAACAAGATGATTGAGCATAGACTGGCGCGCCTTCGGGCGCTCATGCAAGAAAAGGGCCTTGGGGCCTATTACGTGCCCACTGATGATTTCCACCTGAGCGAGTACGTGGGCGAGCATTTTCAGGCGCGCACGTATCTGACGGGCTTCACGGGTTCGGCGGGGACGCTGGTCGTTACCCCGTCCGAAGCATGCCTGTGGGTGGATTCCCGCTACTTTATCCAAAGCGCGCTCCAGTGCGCGGGCACCGAAATCAAAATCATGCAATCGGGCGAAGAAAACGTGCCCAGCATTGCGGAGTATCTTGAGGCGCACCTGCCCGAGGGCGCGGCGCTGGGTTTGGACGGGCGCACCGTCAGCGCTCAGTGGGCTTTGAAA
>CAYNDC010000109.1:0-1358 GCA_964396085.1 uncultured Clostridium sp.
TCCAGTGCAACTCGACCGGCTACATCCATTTGATCGATGGGCGCACGGGCACCATCCTCTATGAGGAATCGCTCGGCTCCAACATCGAAGCCTCCCCCGCAGTGTTCGAAAACACCATTGTCATCGGCACGCGCGGCGGCACCATCTACGGCATCAAAATCAAATAAGAAAAGGGAGCGGCTAATACGCGAACCATATGGCAAAGAAGATAAACGGCAGCACGGAGGGCATACGCGAATCGCTCCTCGAGCGCATCCGAGGGCTCTATGACCTGCACATGGGCGACGCGTTCGCCTCGCACGAGCTTGTGGCGGAACTGAGCGCGCTCACGGGCATCCTCGGACGGGAGATTTCCGTCTATCTCTCGCGCGCAGGCGCTGTGGTAGATGTTTCCATCGGCGACGTGGGCAAAGTTGAAATGCCGGACATGCGGCTTGTGCGAAATGCCGACCGCCTCTCAGGCGTGCGCTGCGTGCATACCCATCCCGGCGGGGACGGCCGGCTCTCGGGCGTGGACATCGGCACGCTGCGCAGCATGAAGCTCGATTCTATGGCTGCCGTAGGCGTTTCTCCAGACGGAAGCGCCTCTTCCCTTTACGCTGCATTTTTAGGAGACATGGTCGAGGGCGAGCGCGAGGTAATGCTCTACGGCCCGCTGCGCCCCTACCGCCTGCCCCAACGCGCGCTTATGGACGAAATCCGTCTTGCTGACGCGCGGCTTAAGGCTTCGACCAAGGATACGGCCGAACGCCTGCCTGAGCGCGCCATCCTTGTGGGCCTCGAGAACGATGCGACGTACGACACCATCGAGGAGCTTGCGGAGCTAGCAAAAACCGCCGGCGCGCTGGTCGTCGCCCGCAGCACGCAAAAACGCCGCTCGATGGACGCGGCGACCTATGTGGGCAGCGGTAAAGTGGAGGAGCTCAAGCTCCTGTCCAGTGAAACCGAGGCCGATCTTTTTATTTTTGACGACGAACTGAGCGCAACCCAGCTTCGCAACCTCGAGGGTGCGCTAGGCGTGCGCGTGATCGACCGCACGACGCTCATCCTCGACATCTTCGCCGCGCGTGCGCAAACCCGCGAGGGCGTGTTGCAGGTGGAGCTGGCACAGCTGAAATACGGCCTTACGCGCCTCACAGGCCAGGGCACCATGCTCTCGCGCCTGGGCGGCGGCATCGGCACGCGCGGCCCGGGCGAGAAAAAGCTCGAAATCGACCGGCGGCGCATCCGAAGGCGCATCTATGAGCTTACCCAGGAGCTTGCCGAAGTCGATAAGCAACGGGGACTTCGCCGCGCGCGCCGCGAGAAAGCCGCCGTGCCCCTCGTGGCCCTCGTCGGCTACACGAACGCCGGCAAGT
>CAYNDC010000109.1:1368-5430 GCA_964396085.1 uncultured Clostridium sp.
GCCGTGAGTCATGCCGAGGTCCTTGCCGAGGATATGCTCTTTGCGACGCTCGATCCTGTGGTCAGGCAGGTGGAACTGCCGGGCGGCACGCCCGCGCTCTTCTCCGACACGGTTGGTTTCATCAACAAGCTTCCCCACGAGCTGGTGGACGCTTTTCGCTCCACGCTCGAGGAGGTGGTCGCAGCCGACCTCATCCTCCATGTGGTGGACCTATCCTCCCCGCACTATCGCGCGCAAATGGATGTGGTTGAGGAGGTGCTCGCCTCCCTTGGCGCGACCGATGCGCCGCGCATCGAGGTGTTTAACAAGGCCGACAAGCTCGCCGAGCGACCCGCAGGCAAACCGGGAGCGATGTTCATTTCCGCGCTTGATGGCGAAGGCGTCCCGGCGCTGCTATCCCGCGTGGAGGAGGCGCTCGGCGTCGCCAAGCGCAGCGTCGAGGTGCTCATCCCCTACGCGCAATACGACGCAATGGCCTTTGTGCGCAGCGAGGGCCGCATCCTTTCGGAGGAACACCGCGAGGATGGCACGCTGATCACGGCGCTCCTGCCGGAGGCAAGCGCGAAAAAACTGCGCCACATGCTGGGTATGATGTAAGGCACCCCCGCCCTTCGGAAGGGCGTAGCCTGCACGAGGCATTTGTGCAAAGCAAGGAAAAATGCTCGCATAGCAGCGCTCGTGCGAGCATTTTTTTGTTCTCCGTCAATCGTTGGGGTAACGGGATAACGAAGGAATAGACTAAGGAACGCGGCAGGCCGATTGCGAGCGCGAAACATGGGCTTCAACGGCTATCTCAACCGCCTTGCGCTTACTTATCCGTCCGGAAGAGGTTGCGGCGCAACAGCGCGTGGGTTTTCTTCACTTCCTCGGTATTGCATTTCTCGATGAGGTTCTCATAGCGCACGCGGACTTGTTTGATGACCTGCTCCCATCCCACAGGTATGGTTTCCCGTGCAGCGGCGCCCATTTCTCGAAGTTTCCCCTCATCTCCCAGATACGCGTCAACGACCGCGGCGAAGGATTCCGGCGCATTGTCACACAAAAGGCCGTTCACACCATCCTTCACGGGTTCCGCTACGGCGCTGCCGCGCGCGAGCAACGAGGGCGTGCCCATCACGGCCGCCTCACGCATCACCAGCGAAAACGTATCATACAGCGAGGGGAACGTAAACAGCGACGCGCATTGGTACAGGCCATCGAGCGTGGATGTGTCCTGTATGTGGCCGGTGAAGGTCACTTGCTCTGCAAGACCCAGTTCCTCTGCTTTTTGGCGAATAGCCTGCTCGTCCGGCCCCTGCCCGGCAAGGATGATGCTGAACGCCCTGCCCTTTTTTTTGAGCAGCGCCGCACCCTCGAGGATGAGCAGAATGTTCTTTTTCCAGTTGATCTGGCCGACGTAGAGCAAAACCGGGCGAGAAAGGTCGATGTGAAAGCGCGCCGCCGCGGCAAGTTTATCCGCGGGGTTAACGGGGCGCAGCTCGGAGCCGTTTTCCATCACGACGATCTCACCCTTGTAGCCGTACCCCGCCAGGGCTTGCGCGGAGGATTCACTGACCGCCCACACCTCGTCGCAGCGCTCATAAAACTCCACCACGAAGCGCACGCCGATGTGCGCTAGCAGTTCCGCTCGGGTCGCCTTATAGAAATCGTCATAATATTTGGAGTGAAAGGTACCAACCAAGGGCACGTCGCACTTGGCGGCCAGCCGCAGCGCCTCCTGCCCGGAAAAGAAGGGCGTATGCGCGTGAACAATATCAAAGGAGACTTCCTCCATGCGCTCTATATAGTGCCGATCGAGCACCGCGAGGCCCGCGCGGTATTGCGGCGAGCCAGGCACAGGCATGCCGGCATAGTCGATCAGCTCGAAGAGATAGCCGCCGCGATAGCCGGTATCGGTCATCGGGGCGATCACATAGCACTCATCGCCCATGGCGGGAAGCGTGCGCGCATAGTTATAAACAACGCGCCCCACGCCGTCCACAATCGGATAAAAGGAATCCGTAAATTGCCCGATTCTCATAAAGACAGCACTCCCTGCTCCTACTTCCATTCCTGTTGTTGTTCTTGTTGCTTCAGTATAAATCGACAGCCATGCGACCGCAAGACCATGCGGCAAGATGTGACAGGATATTCACACAAGCGTCAGAATGTTTCGGGCGGCTCGTCCTGCGCTTGCGTTTTCACCACGGGCACGAGGGAGCGCCTCGAGTAATTGGGGTTGAAGTACGGATCTCCGGCGCTGAGAATGGGTCCCAGCACATCCTGCGCACGCATGCGCACCTTGGCATCCGCCTCCTCAATGCGGGGAAGCTGTGCGTGCAACAGCGCGCGCGCGAACGGCGTGTAAATGTTCGAGAGGCCGTGCCGCATCAGGCGAATGCAGAACTCCGCATCCGCGCCGCAGGGAAGAACCTCACCGGGTCGGTCAAAGCTCTCGTCGAACCTGCCCGCCGCAAAAAAGGTATCCGTGCTCACATACATGCACGCGCCCGAAACCGCGCTCACAGCGCGAAGCGTACGCGTGAAGCCGAGCTTTCGCGCGGAGCCCCCCGCCTCTTGCTCTCCTGCATAGGGGTTTCCCAGCGCACCGCAAAGCCCCACAGCATAACCCGTATGCGCGAGCCGCCCCTGCTCATCTACAAGCGTACATCCCACTGCCCCCACGCCGCGCCGATTTGCCTGCGCGCGCATCTCCCCGATGAGATCGGGCGTGAACAGCGTGAGATCCCGCGCGAGGAAGAGCAGCCCGTTGGCGGAGATGGAATCCGCCCCGGCGTTGCACAGCGCGCCGAAGCCCGCACCCGCACGCGTCACCACGCGCGCAGCCTTGTTTTTCTCCAAAATATCGTAATAGCGCAGCGTGCGTTCCGAGGTGCTCCCGGCATCCGCGACGACGATGTGGGGCTTATAGAAGGCGCAGGTCTCCTCGATGCTCTCCAGCAAGCGCCGCAACTCATCCGCCCCATCCCGGTTGGGGATGACGATGGTGAGCTTGTCCTTCGAGCGGCTGTTTGCCCTCACATGAAAGCTGCCCGTCCACAGGCCGGCCGATGGCTCCGCCTTTTGGTTGGTGGCTGCAAGATAGCGTTCGAGCGCTTCGCATCCCTCGGCGTTGCTCAAAGGCTCTGGCGGAGCCGCACGCGTATATAGCACGCGCGGGATATGCTCCGCGTTGCCGGCCTTGGCAAGGCAGCGCAGCGCGAAGGCGTAACTCTCCCCCGGCGGAAGATAATCCCTCATGCCGGGGGACGCGCACACATCGTAGAGCGCCTTGGATACGACCAACGGCGCGCCGATCAGGTCGTGGGAAAGTGCGGCGGTCTCGCTGTAATCCGGCTTGAGGATGGGCCGCGTGCGGTGGCCTTTGTGCAGGCAATCCTCATCGGCATAGAACAGCTTTGCCTCCGGCTTATCCGCGATGCGCCGCGCAAAGCAATAAAGCGCGTCCGGCGTCAAGGTATCCCCCGCGCGCAAGGTTAAAACGAAATCCCCCTGCGCCGCAACCGGATCGCGCACAAGCTCGAAATGCGGGTAGGTCTGTGCTTCGAGGGAGGCGACGCTGCGCGCAGCTTCACGCCCCGGGCCCTCGCAGATGCAGATAACAAAACGCACGGGGTCGGAGGGAGCATACGCGCGCTCGCGCGCGAGCTCCGCCCCATCCGGCTCCGTGAGGGCAAGAAAAGCGGCGTAGTTTTCTCTTTCGTCCGGCGCATCCCGCGCGCCTTTCTGGAACAGCGCGACGAGCGCGTCCAGTAGCTTGTGTTGATCGCTGCGATCCATACGCCTAGTATGGCGCGCCGCGTTTTGGATGATTCCTTATCTTCTTGGGAGCTTTTCGGGTTCCCCGATTTCCCCCTCGTCCTCAATGGTCATTTTACGGATGCGAACGGGCGTGGCGGGCCGGTCCCCCCTGCCTGTTGGGGCGGCAGCGATTTCATCCACGGCGTCCATCCCCTCCGTGACGCGCCCGAAGGCAGCGTACTGGCGATCCAGATGAGGCGCATCCTCATGCATGATGAAGAACTGCGAGCCTGCGGAATCCGGACTCATCGCGCGCGCCAT
>CAYNDC010000110.1:0-5393 GCA_964396085.1 uncultured Clostridium sp.
GGATACAGCGCCAGCGCAATTTGGTTTGTATCCGCCTTCTTTTATTCTCCAAGAGGCGCGTTACAGCGCAGAACCTTGACATATTCCATACATCCGCCCGCAAGAGATAGCAAAAGCGGCGGCCGCACATGAGATGGCGGTGGCAAGCGGCGTCGAGTACAAAATTTACGCAGGAAGCGTCATCATGAAGACACGTATATTGGAAGCAAATGGTGCTGTATATCAGGCAACCCTACTTGATTGACTCTGATGCCAAAGCTTCATAGAAGAGGGGCTTAATATCTCCAGACGTCCTCAAAGCCCTTGAAGCGGTGTAGGCGGATATTTTGGAAATCACATTCAACTGGATGTCTTTGCGCTGCAATATGGTCCCAATTGCGAAGTGCTGGAACCTCAGGAACTTCGCGATCAGATAAAACAAGCTATCAAAAACATGATGGAAAGGTATGAAGAGTGAAATGGAACAGAATGGGATAATTAAACCCTATCGCAGCTGGACGGGATTCAAAAGTGATATTTGCGAGAAGTTCTTCGATAAGTGCCGGAACGATTCTGACTTATTGATCATTCCACGGGATAATCATTTGGTTTCCAAAGCCGGATGAAAGCCAACGAGGCGGATCACACTCCGCTCCGACCGGCTCCGCAAACCCCATGCGGCGCTCGGGTCGTCCTCCGGCGTGGCCTTATCCTGCGCGTGGGTAAAGCAAAAGTATTATATCTGAAAGCGGATGCTGCGAACAGACGAACCTTTCAAATTGTCCTTGACATGGCGTACATATTAAGCAGCGAAACGGAATCCGCCCCGTCTGGCTTAGTAAACTACTTGCGGCGCTCGGGTCATCCTCCGGCGTGGCCCTGTCCTCCCTATGAGTAAAAAAGTTATTTTAGAAGGCGGCTTTCAGGCGCGCTGAACCCTCTCAAACTGTTCCCGCGGTGGAAAAATTATGGATGGTTGTTATACCATATATCCCCGGATAATTTTTACATCCCCTAAAACTATACGCCAAGGAATCAGCGTCGCGCAGTCAGCATGTCGGTGGCAAATGCGACCGTGGCGATAGCGCCTGAAACCAATGCATCCTCATCCAAATCGAACTGAGGGTTATGCATAGGAACGCCCATTGTGCCTTTTTCTTCATTTCCTACGCCAAGAAAGGCAAACACGCTGGGGCAGAGCCTGCTGTAATGCGCAAATGTCTCGCTGCCCATCAACGGCTCTGAGTCGATCGCTCTCAGTCCCGCCGTTTTTAGGGCGGAGATCGCGCGCGCAGTGCGGGCGGCATCGTTTACGATCGGCAGTATGTGGCGCATATTGATAAACTCCTCCTGACAGCCGTACATCGTGCAGACGCCCCTGACGATCCTTCGAATCGCCGCATCCATCCGCTCGCCTACTTCGGGCTCAAAATACCTACACGTACCCATGAAATGCGCAAGGTCCGCAATGATGTTGGAGGCTGTGCCGCTGTGGAATTCTCCGATGGAAAGCGAGGCGCGCGCAGCGGGCGGCAATTCGCGGCCGACCACGTTATGAAGCGCGGTCACGATGTTGGCCGCGCAGAGCAGCGCGTCGTTCCCAAGATACGGTGTGGAGCCGTGGGCGCTCTTCCCGCGAATGTTCACTTCTATGAATATCCCGCCCGCAGTGCGCGCCCCGGGGGAGAGCGCGATATCGCCCGTTTTTAGCATGGGGTTTACGTGCATACCCCACGCGCAGTCTGGATGCAAGGGCGTCAGGGCCTCGATCATCGGCTGCACGCCGGTTCCCGTTTCCTCGTCCGCTTCGAAGGCAAAAAGCAGCTTTCCGCAAAGCGTAGGGGATTCGGCCTTCAGCGCATGCGCTGCCGCGAGCAGCATGGCGGTATGCGCATCGTGCCCGCAAAGGTGTGCAACACCCGAAATTTTTGAAACGCAGGTCTTTTCCATTCTGTGGTTTTGTGTGGATTCCTGAACGGGTAGCGCGTCCATATCCGCGCGCAATACGATTGTCGGCCCTTCGGCCGCGCACGCAAGAACGCCTAACGCGCCGTACGGGCCGATCTCAAGGAAAGGTATGCCAAGTTTGCCAAGCTCCTCCCGCACAAGCTCACCCGCCGCCCGCTCGTCACGCGAAACGCCAGGATGCTCGTGGAGATATCTGCGCGTTTTAATTAGGTAGTTTCTATCGATCAGGCCCATCATGTCCATGCTTCGCCTCCGCTGTAATTTTGTTGATTATACCATTGATTTTAAGTTTTTTAAAGGAGAGTTTTTGAACTCCCATATAAACGGTCACCCCTCACCCCTTCAAATACAGTATGATACAAAAAAATCATCCAAAACATCATAAAATATGTTTACGAATGAGGAAATTCGTGTTATATTAATGATAGCTCATATGAGCGAACGGCCAACGATGAATCGTATTCGTCGCTGCGTCACAGGCGCTCGGTCCGCCAAAGGCTACAATGCTGATTTACTCTTTTCTCAGAGACCATATACAGCAAGGAGAGGTGATGTTCTGTGAACGTTGTCGAAATGCGCGGTATCTGCAAATCGTTCGGCCTCGTGAACGCAAACGTCGATGTGGACCTGGACATCGCCAAAGGGGAGATTCTATCCCTGCTCGGAGAGAACGGAGCAGGTAAAACAACGCTGATGAACATCCTGTACGGCCTTCTTGCACCAGATACGGGGACGATATTTATCAACGGCAAGCAGGAAAGGATTTCATCTCCGCTCACCGCCACCGCGCTTGGCATATCGATGGTGCACCAGCATTTCATGCTGGTCAACACCCTGACGGTTGCCGAAAACGTCGTGCTCGGTTACGAGCCCCGAAAAGGCACCTTTTTCGACCGCGCCCGCGCGTTTGAGGAGGTCGGCAGGCTTTCCGAGGAATACGGTTTGCGCGTCGATCCGCATGCGGAAGTATCGGCGCTGCCTGTCGGAATGAAGCAGCGCGTGGAAATCCTCAAGGCGCTTTACCGCAAGTCCGATATCCTGATACTCGACGAACCGACCGCCGTACTTACTCCCGGCGAGGCGGACGATCTTTTTGAGGTGTTGCGTCAATTCAAGCAGAGCGGCAAGGCCATCATACTGATCACCCATAAATTAAAGGAAACAATGCAGGCGGCCGATCGCATCACAATACTACGGCAGGGCAGGGTCGTACGGACGATGCCGCGCGCCGAGGCGGATGTGGACCAGCTCGCTGAGATGATGGTGGGCCGGCGCATCATGTTTTCGATTGAGCGCAAGGAAATGCCAAAAGGGCTTCCCGCGCTCATGTCGATCCGGCACGCAACGCTGAAACGGGAAGGCGTCGTAAAGCTTAAGAGCATCAACATCGACGTGTACGGCGGCGAGATACTCGGCATCGCCGGCGTGGACGGAAACGGGCAGACGGAGCTTGCGGAGGTGCTCACTGGCCTGCAGCGCCTCAATGAAGGCGCCATCTATATAAACGGCGCTCCGGTCAAAGCGCCCACACCGGCAAAAATGCTTGAGCTGAAGGTCGGCCATATCCCGGAAGACCGCACAACTCGCGGCGTTATCAGAAATTTCAGCGTGAGCCAGAATCTGATCCTCGGCTATCAGAAATCGTCCCGCTTCAGCGGCAGGATCCAGCTCAAAAAGCGCGCCGTAGACGCATTCGCGAAAAATACCGTGGAAAAGTTCGATATCCGTTGCGGCAGTATCGACGACCCGCTCTCGTCCCTCTCGGGAGGGAACCAGCAAAAGGTGGTTATCGGGCGCGTCATGAGCGAGGATCCGCGCATCGTGATCGCGGCGCAGCCTACGCGCGGCGTGGACATCGGCGCAGTCGAGTATATCCACGAGCGTATCGTCGAGCTGCGGGACGCAGGCAAGGCGATCCTTCTTATCTCCGCAGACCTCGACGAAGTGATCAAGCTTGCGGACCGCGTCTCGGTCATCTATGACGGCCGGATCGTATCCGACGACGAGGCGAAGAATTACGACGAGCGCCGCCTCGGCGCGCTGATGACCGGACAGGCCGACGAATCGCGAAGGGAGGCGGGCGGCCAATGAAGGATCTGTTCACGCGCATTTGGAAGAAGTTGAAGGGCTTTATCCTCGAGAGCGGTGCGCTGTTCTCGATCGCGGCTTTCGTCTTTTCGCTGATCGTTTCCGCGGCGATTATGCTGCTTTCCGGGTTCGATCCGCTTCAGGGTTATTCTGCGCTGCTCTCAGGCGCCTTTGGCAGTTGGGACAACGTCGCGACGACCCTCGGCACGGCGACGCCCCTGATATTCGCCGGGCTTTCGGTTTCCATCGGGAAGCGTGCGGGTTTTTTCAACATCGGCGTCGAGGGCCAGCTCCTCTCAGGAGCACTTGCAGCCGCGGTGGCGGGCGCGTATATCAAGGGTCTTCCCGCCTTCATCCATATCCCCCTGTGCTTTGCGATCGCCTGGATTGTGGGCGGGCTCATCGGCGTGCTGTCTGTCAAGCTCAAGCAGTTCATGAAGGTCAGCGAACTGATCATCACCGTCATGCTCAACTACGTAATCACCTACCTCGTGGACATTCTGGTATCCGAGTTTTTCCTGAACCCGGGCTATGTGGTAAGGACCCCGGACATCCAGGCTTCTGCCGCGCTCGCCCCGCTCATCCCGCTCTCACGGCTGAACACCGGCATATTCGTCGCCCTCACGGGCACGGCGCTGCTGTATTGGATCTATCAAAGGACGCGCTTTGGTTATGAAATTCTGGCCATCGGCCTGAACCGCCGCGCGGCGGAAACCGGAGGGATCGCCGTCAACACGAAGGTCTCCCTCGCCATGTTCATCAGCGGTGGCCTCGCCGCCATGGGCGGGGCCGTGGAAAGTATGGGCGTGCACGGCTATTACATCGCGAACATGGTTTCCGGGTATGGATACGACGGGCTGACGATCGCCATAATGGGCGGGGGAAATCCCGTGGGCTGCGTCCTGGCGTCCGTCATATTCGGCGCGCTACGTGCGGGCTCGAGCAACATGAACCGCACCACGAACATACCGGGCGAGTTCATCACCATCCTGCAGGCGCTCGTGATCCTTTTCGTGTCTGCGCCGCTTCTCATCCGATACTTCAAGGATAAGCTGACGAGGACCAAATCTTCTGGATCGGAGGCCGCCTGATGGACGCGCAAATGCTTGACAACATAGGCTCTCTATTGGCGAGCACGGTCAACATTTTTATCCCCATCACCTTCGCCGCGATCGCGAGCTGCTTCTCGGCCAGGACGGGCATCATCAACATGGCGCTGGACGGCATCATGCTCGTGAGCGCGTTCTTCGCCGTATACGGTTCTTACCTTACCGGAAACGCCTGGTTCGGTCTAGGGCTTGGCATTGTGGCCGGGGTGGCAATCGCCCTGTTCTTCTCGGTGATCACCATTAAATTCC
>CAYNDC010000111.1:0-5348 GCA_964396085.1 uncultured Clostridium sp.
GGCGACCGTGCCCACGTTGGGCTCGATTGTGCAAAAGGGATAGTTCGCCGCCGCCGCGCCCGCGCGCGTGATGGCGTTGAAAAGCGTAGATTTGCCCACGTTTGGCAGGCCCACGACGCCAAGCTTCATACAAAACGCTCCTTAGCAGTTGTTGAACAAGGGGGTACTCCCATTATAAAATCGCGCCCCCGGCTTGTCAAATGACAGCGCGCGGGGCGATCTCCACAAAGGTGACCGGGTTGCCGCAGCTTAGAATAAAATCAAACACGTCCTCCCACGCGAGCGCGAGGGAAGCGGTCGACACGCAAGGATGCACGCACACGACGCCCATCGCGAGCACCTCCCGGTCGATGACAACCCGCACATCCCGCGCGCCGGGATGCGCGAGCGCGAGCGGCGTGACGCTGCCGGGCAGCAGGCCGAGCTTTTCCATCAACTGCGCGTCCGTCGCGAAACTCAAGCGGGCTACGCCCAACTGCTTGGATACGTCGGCCGTTTTGAACAGCTTATCCGCGCGGATGAGCAAAAGATAAAACTCCGTTCCCTGGCGGTTGGTCAAAAAAAGGTTTTTGAAATGCTGCGCGCTGATGCTCGCGTCAAGCGCCTCGCAATCCTCCATGGTCAGCGCGGGGGCATGCTCGAAGCGCTCATACCGCACGCCACGCGCATCAAAACAAGCGAGCGTTTCCCGCTCGCGGGGATCGATGTTCATAAAATCCCTTTCCCGGTTCGCCGGGGCCGCCCGGCGTGTGTTTTCCTCGAGAGCCTATACTCAGAGCACGAAATGGAAGAAGCGTAACACCTCGAACCAGTGCTGCGTTTCATATTCGAGCACGCGCGCGCCGGTCTGCTTGGCGCCGGGATAGT
Source organism: uncultured Clostridium sp. (assembly GCA_964396085.1). Classification (GTDB taxonomy): domain Bacteria; phylum Bacillota; class Clostridia; order Christensenellales; family CAG-138; genus Phil1. The sequence goes on from CAYNDC010000111.1 coordinate 868, forward strand.
AGCTCATGCCCAGCGCCTTCATGTGCTCCTTATAGTTGATTTCGATGTGGAAGCGCTCCGGCATGGGGAACAGGCATGCCTCGGGCGCGTTCGTCGACAACGCGGTTTGAACGGTTTGGCGGATGGTGCGCACGGCGACCTCCGGGTGCATGCCCAGCGCGCCGCTGCCCACGCCCTCAAGCACGGCAACGGTTGCGGTGTTGGGGTTGGCGCTGCGCATCCAATCGCAAAGCCCGCGATCGCCCGAAACGCAATAGACGGGCACGCCCACGTAGGCTGCGGTGAGGCAGTTCATCATCAATTCGCTCATCAGTTCGCCGTTGAGTGTGATGGAGTTGACGCTGCCGGTCATCGTGTGGGAAAGCGGGTTGGTGTCCATTTGCGCCGCGCTGTGGTAGCCGGTAAAGACGACGGCATCAAAACTTTCATCCAGCCCGTACATCATCGAAAACGGGTGGCGCGCCCAGCCGCGGAACACGCGCGCGTATTCGGGCAGCTTGCCTGGGTTGATGTTGCGCCCGCTGCCGTGTCCGTCCTTGACGAGCACCTCACCGAAGCCCGCGTCATAGGCCCCCTCGCAGGCCGCCGCGACCTCGCGCGTCATCTGCCCTGCAAAGTAGTCGTAGTCGTGCGCGATGGAGCGGTCCGTCTCATCCCAATGGACGATGCCTGAAGTCCCCTCGATGTCCGCGCTGATGAAAAGCTTTCTCACTGCCGTTCCTCCTTAGCTGATCGCTATCGTATTCTTACTAAAACCCGTATTCGTCGAGAAACGCGCCAAGCGCCGCCGCGTACCTCTCCGGATCCTTGGCGATGCTGCGCGCGTGCCCGGCGCCGGGGATGAGCACGAGCTGCTTTTTGCCGCGTTTGGCCGCGAAAAGCGCCTTTGAGGCTTCGGCGGGGATGAAGGTATCCCCCTCCCCGTGGATAAAGAGCACGGGCACTTCCGGCAGGCCGTCACGCTGCTCGATCTCCCGCAGCGGAGAAACGTCCCGGTAGCGGAACCCCGCTCGCATGCGCGTGAGAAGATCCGCCAGCGGCGCAAAGGGGAATGTGGGCATATGCCGGATGCGCCGCACGTTGTAGGTGAGCTGCTCGGTTAAATCCGCAAAGGGACAATCCGCCACGACGAAGTCCGGCGGGTTGCTCGTGCAGGCCGCGAGCAGCGCCGTCGCCGCCCCCATGGAAACGCCGTGTGCGCCCACGACGGCATCCTCGCCATACGCGCTCTTGTCAGCGCGCACGAAGTCGAGCAGGTCCATCAAATCGCGCCGCTCCCGGAACCCCATTGTGGTGGCGGTCCCGCCCGAATCGCCGCTGTTGCGATGGTCGAACACGAGCGCGTCATACCCGCGCGCCAGGTATAGCTTGGCGTAGCGCACCATGCGCTCCGAGCGGCTGGAAAAGCCGTGGACGAGCACGCACGCGCGCGCGTTGGGCGCGCCGCAGCGAAAATAAAGATAGTGAAGCTTTACCCCGTCAAAGGCCGTAAACTCGCCCTGCTCGCAGGGCAGCGCCGCAATTTCCTCGCCGGTCACGCCGCCCTGTTCGCGCTCGAGCGCGAGCGCCTCCTCACGCGTTGCGCGTGCAGGATGCAGCACGAGGTTGGAAAACCTGAAGGAAACAGAAAGCACAAGCGTCACCAGTGCGACCGCTGCCGCGACCCAAAGATACCACATGCTTGCTCTCCCCCTTCTGCCGCTTACGCGCGCTCATTGGCCGCGGTTGATTCGATTTACCCGTTGATGTACACCCGCGCCGCGCGGGCGGTGATGAGGCAGGTCAGTTCGTAATTGATGGTGCCCACGCGCGCAGCGGCCTCCTCCCAGGAGATCGAATCGCCGCCGATGAGCGTCACCTCATCCCCGCGCTTGACGCGGCTGCCGTCGACCAGCGCCATGCTCATATCCATGCAGATGCGCCCTGCCTGCGGGTAGCGCACGCCGCCGATGACGACGCTCGCGTTGTTGGAAAGCCTGCGCGGATATCCATCCGCATAGCCGGCGAGCATCACAGCGCTCGTGAACGCCTGCTCGGACTGAAAGGTACGCCCGTAGCTCACGCTCGTTCCGGCGGGGAAATCCCGCACCTGCGAAACGCGGGTTTTAAGCGTCATAACGGGCTTGAGCGGGCCTTGCTGCGGCTTGCTGTCAGGGTAGAGGCCGTAGAGCATGATGCCCTCGCGCACCATATCCACGACGGTTTCCGGATGATTGAGGATGCACGCGCTGTTGGACGTATGGCAGGTTTCAGGCCGCAGCCCCTTTTGCGCGAGCGCGTCGAGCACCCGAGTATAGTTGGCGAGCTGCCAGGCTGTGTATGCGTCCTCCTCGGGCGTATCCGCAACGGAGAAGTGCGTATACATGCCCGTGACCTCAATGCCCTCTAGCGCCATGATGCGCTCCACGGCCAGCGCCGCCGCCTGCCCGGCTTCCTCCCCCTGGGCGAGGATGCCCGCGCGGCTCATGCCGGTGTCGAGTTTCACATGACCCTGCACGCACACGCCCGCCGCCCGCGCCGCCTGCGCCAGCTCGTTGGCGTGGCTCTCGTCGACGATCGTCTGCAGGAGCGAAAGCTCCGAAAGTTCTTTGACGGATTCCGCTCCGGTGTACCCTAAAATGAGTATGGGCAAGCGGATGCCGCCCGCGCGAAGCGCCCGCGCCTCCGCGAGGCAGGCGACCGCGAACGCATCCGCGCCGTGTTCTTCCAAAAAGCGGCCGCAGCGCACCGCGCCGTGGCCGTACGCATCCGCCTTGATGACGCACATCACCTTTTTGCCACATTTGCGCGCGAGCTGAAAGTTGGCAAGAAGCGCCGAAAGGTCAATTTCCGCCCAGGTGCGCGCGGTCGGGGAAATGCTTTCCATTATCGTATTATCCCTCCCGAGGGCGGGCTTTGTCCGCCTTGTCGGGTATCAGTTTATCGCTTTGGACAAGGCCTGTCAATGCGCGGGCATTGACGGGGCGGCGCATGTGTGCTAAAATACTTTAATATTAAAACTATTTTAAGATGAAAGGAGCGATGCCGATTTGATGCGTGCCGAGAGCTATGAAACGCTCAACCATTTTTTTGTGACGACCTTCAACCAAATCCTTGCATGGGAGGAGCGCAGCATCCGTAACGCAGGCCTCGAGGGGCTTTCCGTGAAGGAGCTGCATGTGCTCGAGGCTGTCAATGAGCTTGCCGTAAGCGGGAGCAACACCATGGGCCGGATCGCCGCGCGCATGGACATCACCTTGGGGGCGCTGACAACGGCGGTCAATGTGCTTGTGCGCAAGGGCTACCTCTCCCGCGGCGGGGATGCGAACGACCGGCGGGTGGTTTACGCCGCCCTCACGACAAGCGGCAAGTCTGCGCTCGCCATCCACGAGGCCTTCCACCGGCGCATGATCGGCAACATCATGGACGTTTTGGACGATGCGTCTCTGGCGGCGCTCACGCGCTCCGTCGAAGTGCTCGACGGGTTCTTTCAAAACCTAACTCAGGAAGAAAAGGAGTGAATTCTATGGCCGTCCTCATTGTGGACAGCACCTGCGACCTTACGCTCGTCCAGGCAGAGGAGCTTGGCGTCACCATGCTCAGTCTCAGCGTCAACTTCGGCACGGAGTCCTATCTGGATAAGCGCGAGCTATCCAGCGAGGCGTTTTATGAAAAGCTCGCTCAGGCCGAGGAGCTTCCCACGACCTCGCTGCTCAACCCGGAGGATTTTACCAAAGCCTTCAACGAACACCCCAACGAGGAAATCGTCGTCATCACGCTTTCCCACAAGCTCAGCGGCACCTACCAATCCGCCCTCATCGCCAAAGAAGCCTCGGGTCGATCGGATATTTACCTCGTGGATACGCTAACCGTTTCCGCCGCATTGGCTCTTGTGGTGCGGCGCGCGGCACATCTTGCCCGGGAGGGCGCGAGCGCAAGTGCCATCGCGGATGCCGCAGAGGCCTTTGCCGCCAAAACGCGGTTGATCGGCGTGGTCGACACGCTGCAATACCTCGTCAAGGGCGGCAGGCTCGGCAAGGTATCCGGCTACCTGGGCGGGATGCTCAACATCAAGCCCGTGCTGACCATCGACGATGGCGCGGTGAAGCCCCTCTTTAAGGCGCGCGGCGACCGGGAAGTGTTTGCCAAGGTCAAGGAGCTCATCGATACGACCTATCCTCCCGATTTGAACCAGCCCATCGCCTTTGCCTGTGCCACGGGCGGCGAAGCGCGCCTGGTGGAGTTTATGCAGGCACTGGGCCTCTCGGGCGAGGCGAGCGCCATCGGCAGCGTGGTGGGCACGCATGCCGGCCCGGGCACCATCCTCATCGCCTACTTCGTCAAATAACCCGCGGAATCATCCATACTTATTATTCGAAACGGTCCCCGCAAAGCGCGGGGACCGTTTCGTTTGACGTTTGCGTTTTACGCGCTTCGCCGCTTGCCGCGGCGTTACGCTGAATTCTTATTGCCGGCCGATGGTGGCGACCATCACGGCCTTG